>CAYOPD010000121.1:0-3733 GCA_964405735.1 uncultured Saprospiraceae bacterium
ATCAGGGCGGTGATCATGGATTTGCTCGTCAACGATTCCCAAACCGTTTTTTGCGGCGGAAGCGGCTCTCCGGCCTGCTGGGCGCTTAATTGATTCAGGCCACTGATCAGTCTTCCCAGGATTGCCGCCATTACGATCAGAATGCCCAAAAGGGCGTACCAGATCCAGTTGAGGCCTTTGGACTTGGTTTCCACCTGCAAAGTTTCAGCACCTGGTGCTTTTGCGACAACGCCATAAGTACCATTGGCCACACCATTGATATAAGCCTCTAAGGATTGAATCTGGGCGTCGGTCAGGTTGGGAAAGCCGGTCATGACCACCGGCCCCCACTCCTTCCAGAGTTCGTTTGCTCTTGGATGACCCTGGGAGATCAGCGCCTGGGAATTCCTGATCCAGGAATACAAATCTTCAGCCGGATAGGCCGCCCAACGGTCTAAAAATCCAGCCAGTGCCGGTCCGGTGGCCTTCGTTTTCATGTCTTTGGCATGACATTGGGCGCAATTGTTTGCAAACAGGGTTTTACCTTCATCCGGATTGCCTTGTGCCGGAAGGGCTGCTGGAACGACCATCGTACAAACAGCCATCAAAAAGCTAAACCTGAATATTTTATATATCATGAAAACTTATATTAAAAAATGGTTCATATTTACTGAAAAGAGCGACGCAAAAATAGAAAATGGTTAAGTCATTTAACAGTTCTCACATTGTATTTTTCCTATTTAGATATTGTCTAAATAAAATATATGTTTTTTTCATACTAGTATATGTTTAAATCGTATTACTGCATATTTAAACCACGGTTTACACAGCCACCGGAGCCTTAATGGCCGGCTCAGGGTGGTAGTCGGTAATCTCAAAATCTTCGAAACGGAAAGCATAAAGGCCGGTGACCGATGGATTGATTTTAAGCCCGGGTAAGGCCTTAGGGGTCCGGGTGAGCTGTTCCAAAGCCTGGTCCACATGGTTGTTGTACAAATGGACATCCCCAAAAGTATGTATGAATTCTCCGGCCTGGAGGCCGCTGACATGTGCGATCATATGGGTCAGCAGAGCATAAGAGGCTATATTAAATGGGACACCAAGGAAAACGTCCGCGGAACGTTGGTACAACTGGCAGGAAAGCCTGCCCTTGCTCACATAAAATTGAAAAAGGCAATGACAGGGGCATAAGGCCATCTGGTCAAGCTCTGCCACATTCCAGGCGCTGACCACAATTCTGCGTGAATCCGGGTTCTGGCGTATCGTATCCAGCACTTGCTGGATCTGATCGATCTGGCGGCCGTCCGGGGCTGGCCAGCTCCTCCATTGCCGGCCATAGACGGGCCCCAGGTCTCCGTTGGGATCGGCCCATTCATCCCAGATTTTTACTCCATTGGCCCGGAGATAAGCAATATTGGTATCGCCCTTGAGAAACCAAAGCAGTTCATGAATGATGGATTTGATATGGAGTTTTTTGGTGGTCAGCAGGGGGAAACCTTCGCTTAAGTCAAACCGCATCTGGTATCCGAACAGGCTTCGGGTACCTGTTCCCGTCCGGTCCGTTTTATCAGTACCCTCCGCTAGGATTTTTCGCAGTAAGTCAAGGTATGCTTGCATGGGCCAAAAGTAGGAAATGTTGGATTATCAATAATGTTAATATGATGACCTGGACTGAGGGATATGGGAAACCGTGGTTGTCAGGCCCCACCCAGTTCCTTTACTCCCTATCTTTCCCGGTATTAACTTTGCACATCAATCCATTCCATGTCCGTCCATAAAGAAATTAAACGGGTCACCACCCAGGTCCTGCAGGAAATGAAGGCCGAAAAAGAAAAAATAGCCATGCTGACGGCATATGATTTTTCCATGGCAAAGATCCTGGATGCTTCCGGTATGGACATCTTGCTGGTTGGCGATTCGGCTTCCAACGTAATGGCAGGCCATGAAACCACCCTTCCGATCACCCTGGACCAAATGATTTACCATGCCGCTTCGGTGATCCGGGCTGTCCGGCGGGCCCTGGTGGTGGTGGACCTGCCCTTCGGATCCTACCAGGGTAATTCCCGCCTTGCCCTGGAAAGCGCCATCCGGATCATGAAAGAAGCAGGGGCCCACTCCGTAAAACTGGAAGGAGGGCAGGAAATCGAAAACAGTGTCAGGCGCATCCTTTCCGCCGGAATACCGGTGATGGGCCATCTGGGCCTCACTCCCCAATCCATTTATAAATTCGGAACCTATACCGTCAGGGCTAAGGAAGAACAGGAAGCGAACCGGCTGAAAGAGGACGCCAAACTCCTGGAATCACTGGGCTGTTTTGCCATTGTCCTGGAAAAGATTCCAGCCTCCCTGGCAAATGAAGTCACCGATTCCCTTCGCATCCCTACGATTGGTATCGGAGCCGGGCCCCACACGGATGGCCAGGTCCTGGTTTCCCACGATATGCTGGGACTGAATAAAGGATTTTCACCCCGCTTCCTGCGACGATACGCCAACTTGTACGAAACCATCCTGAACGCCAGCCAGCAATACATCCGGGACGTGAAATCGTCCAACTTTCCCAATGAACAAGAACAATATTGAATGAAACGGATCGTAAGAAACCTCCTGTTGTTTGGAATTTTGGCCAGTGGCGCAGCCGCTTATTATTATTATGATCAGTTGTTTTCCCCGGTATTGTTTGACCAACTGGCCAATACCGACCTTAAAATCAGGACCGGATCCACGTTTGAGGATGTCGTCTTCCAGCTCCAGCAAAACAAACAACTGAAAAGGGTCAACGGTTTTAAATGGTTGTCCCGTAAAATGGGATACGGCGATAAAACCGTGAAAGCCGGCCGTTATATACTGACTCCTGGTATGAACAACATCACCCTGGTTCGACTCCTCCGCAGTGGAAATCAGGCCCCGGTCAAAGTGGTCATTTACGAAGGACGCACCCCGGACGAGATCCTGCGAAAGACGGAAGACGATATCGAGACCGATACCAGGTCCATGCTGGACACCTTATACAATGAACAATTCCTCCAGACCATTGGCCATACCCGTGATAATGCCATGTGCATTTTTATTCCCAATACCTACGAGGTGTACTGGAACATCAGTGCCCGCAATTTTTTACTCCGCATGAAACAGGAATCGGACCGGTTCTGGTCCAGGAATAACAGGAAAGGCCTCGCAGCAGAAAAAGGCCTCAGCCCGGAGGAAGCCTATACCCTGGCCAGCATCGTGGAAAAGGAGACCAATCATGGTCCTGAAAAACCCATCATCGCAGGGGTATACCTCAATCGCCTGAAAAAAGGGATGCGTCTCCAGGCCGACCCTACCGTGGTGTTTGCCAAAAAATCATTTACTCAACAAAGGGTATTGCATGCCGACCTCGCTTTCGAATCCCCTTATAATACCTATCAAAACGACGGCCTTCCTCCCGGCCCTATCTCCATCGCTTCCATTGAAAGCATCGACGCCGTGCTCAACGCAGAGGATCATGACTATCTTTTTTTCTGCGCCAAACCAGGCTCCACCGGGCAACATGCTTTTGCCGCTACCCTCGCCCAGCACAGCCGCAACGCGAGATTGTTTCATGAATGGATGGATAAGAAGGAGGGGCAGTGAGGGAGCAATCAGCAATCAGCAATCAGCTTTCAGCTTTCGGCTTTCAGGGATCAGCTTTCAATGGTCAGGGGCCAGTGAGTTTATTGCTGATAGCTGGTTGCTCATAGCTGAGAGGTATGAGGTATGAGGTAAGAGGCATGAG
>CAYOPD010000121.1:3833-11928 GCA_964405735.1 uncultured Saprospiraceae bacterium
TGATAGCTGGTTGCTCATAGCTGAGAGGTATGAGGTATGAGGTAAGAGGCATGAGAAGCAATTCCTCTTATTTTTCTTTTATAGCCGTTTCTCTAACCTCTCACCTCACACCTCGAACCCAACCCTTATCTTTACAAAAAAATAAATTTATATGCAAAAGACCCTGATCGTGTTTTTTTCCCTGATGCTTGCAGCGGTGAGTGCACAAAGCCAATCCATTTTCTCGAAGTGGTCCGCCCTGGATGAATATCACAGTGTGATGGCCGGTACTTTTCATCCTTCGGAAGACGGCAATCTTGAACCCATTAAAAAAAGGTCAGGCGAGCTCAGTACAAAAGCCAGCCTGGTAGCCAAATCCAAGATACCTGCAGAATTTGATTCAAAAGCCATCCGCAAAGCCGTCAAACGCCTTTCCAAAGACAGCAAGGCCCTCGACAAGCTGGTCCAGACCAAGGCGGCCTCCGACGACCAGATCACCAAATCCCTGGCCGCCCTGCATGATGTATTTCATGAGATCGTAGGTTTGTGCAAAGAGGGACACTAACCACCCTTTTCACTTCTAGCCTCTAACCTCTAGCCTCTAGCCTCTAACCTCTGTAACATTAGTTACTGACACGAACCGTTTTCTCCAGTCACTTTTGTGGCTTCAAAAAACAAATAAATGAGAAAACAAATCATCGATGTCAGGACACCAGAGGAATTTTTTGCAGGTCATGTGGAGGGAAGCCTCAATATTCCATTGCAGGATATTCCTTATCAGGTCCAAAAAATTAAACAACTCGGACAACCTCTGGTGCTCTGTTGCGCCTCTGGAAACCGAAGCGGCCAGGCCGCGGTTTTCCTGAAAAATCAGGGAATCGACTGCGAAAATGGAGGCAGCTGGCTTGACCTTCGATACCAGATGAATTAATAGTCGAGATCCTAACCAGATTTTGAAGCCGGTGGACTTTGTCGCCGGCTTTTTTATTTACTCCAATTCGCGCATCTTTTCCTGCATGCCAAATTTTTTTTCTCCCTTGCCCTTTGACCTTTAACCCTTAACCCCTGTCTTTCGGTCTATAAATTAATATTGGTTAACAGATACTATACCCCTTGAATTCTACGTGATAATCCTGTTAATTTGATTTCCGGCCGCCTGAGGTACCAAAACGTTCTTTTATTTTTTCATCATTTAAATGCATTGGATTATGGTTACCGTGATTATACCTGCCTTAAATGAAGAAGAACACATCGGATACGTTGTCGATTTCGCCAGGCAACACCACCTGGTGAGCGAAGTGCTCGTCGTGGACGACAAATCCCTGGACAATACCGTGGCCATTGCCCGAGCTCATGGAGCCCGGGTGATCACCAGTACCCGGCTGGGTAAAGGGGTATCCATGCGGGAGGGAGTATTGTGCGCAATGAATGACATCCTTGTTTTCCTTGACGCCGATATAGAACCCTACCCTGCCGGGACCATCGATTCCCTCTTGGCTCCCATCCTGTCCGGTGAGGCTGATTTTGTCAAGTCCAAATTCAACCGGAATGCCGGACGGGTGACTGAACTGGTAGCCAAACCCCTGATGAGCCTTTTTTTTCCGGAGCTTTTAAGTTTTGAACAGCCACTCAGTGGGATGATCGCAGGAAAAAAGACCGCATTTCAGCACATTGAATTCAACGATGATTACGGGGTTGATATTGGCATTCTGATCGACCTTCATAAATTGAAAATCCCCTGTCAGCAGGTGGAGATCGGTTATATCCAGAATAAAAGCAAACCCTGGGAAGCGTTGGGGAAAATGAGCAAGGAAGTAGCACGCACCATTCTCCAAAAAGCGGGAAATCCCATTCCGCCCCCACCTGTGGAAGAATCTTCCCTGCTGGGACAGATCCGGTCCCAACTTGAATTTGCCGCGGAGGAAAAATTATCCACCCTCCGCAAACTGATCGTATTCGATCTGGACAATACCCTGATCAAAGGTTGTTTTATGGACTATTTCGCGGGCACTTATGATATGATCGATCAACTTAACCTGATTCGCCGTTCACAAAAAAACCCAATCGTCAAAGCAAAAATGATCGCACAATTGTTGCTGGGAAAATCCATACATGATATCATCCATGTCATAGACAACATTCCGGTGGTTTCCGGTGCTGTGGAAGTGATTGCCGAACTCAGGGAAAGGGGTTACATGGTTGGCATCATTTCGGACGGTTTTGATTTTATTGCCAATCACGTCAAAAACAAGCTGGGCATGGACTTTTCCATAGCCAACGAATTGGAATTTTCAAAAAGCGTTTGTACCGGAGAAGTCAAAATCCCTTCCTATTTCTTCAAAAGCCCGGAGAGCGTCTGTGGTCATACTTATTGCCAAACCAACGCCATGCTCAGGGTAATGGAAAAATTCGATATCCACCGCCAGGATGCTCTCGCGATCGGGAAATCGAGGTATTATTCCTGCCTGCTGGCCGAAACCGGTAAGGGGCAGGCACTCCCCGGCACACCCTTAAAGGAGAAATCCGATGCCAAACCAATTGAACCTAAAACGGGGCTCTGGCCATTATTGAATATGATCAAATGACCCGTTTGCAGGATTTATGCAACCGGCATACCTTTCGTGTAATTTTCGGTTTCATGAATACCTTACCGGCCTTTGATTTCCTCTTTGAACCCGCCTTGATAAAAGAAATGGAGAAAGAAGGACGCCGGGTTCACCTGAAGCAGGGTGAAACCGTCCTGGATTTCGGACAACCGGTGCAGACCGTTCCCATTGTCCTCTCCGGCAATCTCAAGGTCAGTCGCAGGGACCAGGAAGGCAGGGAATTGTTGCTTTATTACATCAACCCGATGGAGAGTTGCGCCATGTCCATCAATTGCTGCATACAAAGAGTACCCAGTGAGATCAAGGCCACCGCCGAGGAGGAAGTGGACCTCCTGTTTATTCCCATCCAGAAGATGGATGAATGGATCATGAAATATGTGTCCTGGAAAAATTTTATCCTCAGGACTTTCAGTGTCCGGTTTAACGAACTCCTCCGCACTATTGACCAGATCGCTTTCCAGAAACTGGATGCAAGGCTGGTCCGGTACCTGAAAGAAAAGTCAAAGGTCACCGGGTCGACCGTGCTCAATCTTTCACATGAGCAAATCGCCAACGAACTTGCGACCTCCCGGGTGGTGATCTCCAGGCTTCTTAAAGTTTTGGAAAACCGGCAAAAGGTGTTGCTTTACCGAAACCAGATCAAATTGCTCAAGAACCTCTAGGCTTCACTCCACCCAACAATGAACCATCTTAAATCCAGGGATTATTTTTATGTATCGGTACAGCTGGTCTTGTTCGTAATTTATATTTTTCCGCCCGCAGACCGGCTGTTCCGGATGATGGCCATTTTAAAATACCTATTTCTGGCCGGAGCCATTTCCGGATTGATTCTCCTCCTTGTAGCCATGGTCCAACTCAACACCAATCTTACTCCATGGCCAAGTCCGAAAACAAGGGGCAACCTCGTAAGGGCCGGGTTATACCGTTATGTGCGCCACCCGGTTTATGCGGGTATCCTTCTGTTTGCCTTTTGTTTTGCCTTTTACAGCGGATCCTGGGCCCGGATCGGCCTGGGCATCTGTCTTTGGTTGCTTTTTTATTTCAAATCATCCTACGAGGAAAAGCTGCTGGTTGAAAAATACCCGGAATACGAGGAATACAGAAGAATGACCGGAAGATTCGTTCCCAGAAAGCATGTATGAATTTTTCTCCCTGCGCCTTTAACCCTTTACCTTATTCCAATCTAATTTTTCTCCCTTCGCCCTTCGCCCTTGACCCTTTTCCTCCCGAAGCATAAACATCGGGACGCCTTTCGCCTGCAAAAGACTTATCTTTTTTCTCTAAATTTCACGACCTTTCAAGCCAATGGTGAATCGACTTCTTCTGATAACAAACCTGGTCTTGATCGGGGCCCTCTCCTTCCTGGGTAATGACCATAAACAACCAGAAGATCCCGAACTGATGCAACTCGTCCGGGATATCCGCAGGCAGGGCAAAAAGGCGGATACCTTGCTGCTGGGTGCCCTCAACATTAAAATAAGGGCCATCTGGACCAACCGGTGTTTTCAATGCCACAGTTCTGAAAAAAGAAAAGGCATGCTTGCTCTGGATACCCATGAAGGTGTGCTTGCCGGAGGGGAAGAAGGGCTTATCCTGGTGCCGGGAGATGCCTCAAAAAGCGATATCGTCCGGAGGCTCAAATTGCCGAGGAGCAACCGCGATGCCATGCCCAAAAAAGGCCATGCGCTCAGCCCTGGACAAATAAAGGCCATTGAAACCTGGATTGACCATGGAGCCTTTTGGAAAGATAGTGCCGTCCAGTTATTTTATGAAGCTCCCCTGAGCCTGGCAAAACCCAAACTTCCGGAAAACGGTTCAAATTATTCCAATCCGGTCGACCAGTTTACTGCTGCTTATTTCGAAGCACGGAAAATCAAATGGCCCAAAACCCTTACGGATGCCGAATTTCTGCGTAAAGTCCACCTGGATATCACCGGCCTCCTGCCTTTGCCCGACAGCCTGGTCGAGTTCCTGGCCGAACAGGATCCGGAAAAAAGAATCAAAAAAATAAACAGCCTGTTGGCGGATCAGGAAAATTATGCCCTGCATTGGCTCAGTTTCTGGAATGACTTGCTCAGAAACGATTATTCTGGAACCGGATTCATTACAGGAGGGAGGAAACAAATATCAACCTGGCTTTATAACTCCCTTTTCGAGGACAGTTCCTATATCCGCATGGTTAAAAGCCTGATCAACCCCCACCCCGCCTCCGAAGGATTCATTGCGGGGATTCAATGGAGGGGCGATGTCAATTCGAGCCAGCGTGTTGAAATGCAGGCTGCCCAAAACATATCCCAGAGCCTGCTGGGCACCAACCTGAAATGCGCTTCCTGCCATAACAGCTTTGTAAACAACTTAAGCCTCTCACAATCCTATGGCTTCGCAAGTGTGTTTTCCAAACTGCCCCTGGAAATGTACCGATGTGATGTAGCTACCGGGGTCATTTCCAGGCCAGCCTTTATTTATCCGCAACTGGGAGCCCTTACCGCCGATAGTTTGACCGACCGCCTGGCCCAGCTCGCAGATATCATTACCTCCCCTGAAAATGGCCGGTTGTACCGGACCATGGTCAACCGGATCTGGGCCCAACTCATGGGTAGAGGTATAGTTGGCCGGGTGGACGATATGGACCAGAAACCCTGGAGCCAGGATCTGCTGGATTACCTGGCAGCTGACTTTATGGAAAATGGAACCAGCTTAAAATACCTTATCCGGCTGATCACTACTTCAAAAATTTATCAATCCCGGTCCATCGATTACGGGCCCGAAGAGGAGGTCACGAGAGCCGATTTTGTTTTCAGGGGACCTGCAAAAAAGCGCATTCGCGCAGAACAGATGGCCGATATCCTGAGCGAAGTGGTACAACCGGTTTATGCCGGAGTTTCTTTCGACCCAAGCGGATACAGCAACCCGGCAGCCTGGATCTGGTACCCTGAAAAAGAATTTGACCGGATCGTCCTGCCCCGGCCTGATACGGTGTATTTCCGGAAAATCATTGACCTTCCATCGATGGACAAAGCCGAGATCCTGGTCACCGCCGATGATGAATTTGAATTATTTATTAATGGCAGACCAATCACTTCCGGCAGGGATTACCGGTATTTCCAACCTTTGGATCCGGGGGATGCCCTGGACAAAGGGAAAATCTGCATATCGGTAAAGGCCATCAATACAGGTTATTTAGCCAATCCTGCGGGCCTTCTTTTTCAACTGAGAATTCATACAGAAAAAGGAGATACCCTGCAGATTTATTCCGATAACAGTTGGCTGGTAACAAAATCAGTGCCGGACAAATCCTGGAAGCAGGTAGGATTCAACGACAAGGACTGGGTAAAAGTACACTCCTACGGAAGGTACAACAACAGTCATTGGGGCAAACTGAGGCATTTTAATTTTGATGCCCATCATTTGCCTTTCTTTTCCAGGGCTTCGTTGGTTGGGGCGGACCCCTTTTTAAAAGCTTTGGGCCGTCCTACCCGGGAAAACGTAACCACGGGCAGAAGCCAGGAAGCCGGCTTGCTGCAAGCCATCGCTCTACAGAATGATCCCCTGTTGCATCAGCGTATTCGGGAGGGTTCTGCAACCTGGTTGAATAAATACCAGGGCCGGGAATCTGAAATGATTGACCGCCTTTACCTGCATTTGCTGGGAAGGCCACCATCCGACAAAGAAAAATTAAAACTGATGACTTATTATACCGGACATCCCGGGGCGGAAAGTATTGCAGATATGATCTGGGCCCTGCTGATGTCCCCGGAATTCCAAATGATCTGAACCATGGAACTGACGAGAAGAGAATTTCTGGAGAAAATGAAACTGGCCACCCTGGCCGGTCTTTCCACAGGGGTGTCCGGCCTTCCTTTTCTATCGGGATGCAAAGCCGGAAGATATTCCCTTCCTGCTACAGCTGATTCTGTAATCCTGTTATGGATGGCTGGTGGCATGGCCCATACCGAAACTTTTGATCCCAAAAAATACAGTCCCTTCATAAGGGGAATGGAAAGTGCATCTGTTTTCAGCACCTTCCCATCTATACCAACCCGGCTGGACGGGATCCATTTTTCCGAGGGACTGGAAGGCATAGCCGATACCATGCATCTGGGTACCCTGATCCGCTCTTACCGTGCAGCGGACCTTGGTTTTATCCTGCATACCCGGCATCAGTATCACTGGCATACCTGTTATCCGCCACCTCAGAGCATCCAGGCACCCCATATTGGCGCCTGGATTGCCAAAGAACTGGGACCTAAGCACGAAGTCATGCCCGCCTTTATTGATATCGGGCAGCGGTTTACGGTTGGGGAAGGGGAAGAGCTGAAAGCCTTTCATTCCGCCGGTTTCCTGGGTTCGGAGTATGGCCCCTTTAGCATCCCTGATCCCGTGAATGGACTTGAAAGCATATCACCGCCCGCAGGAATGGACCTCGCGCATTTTGAACGAAGGCAAAAACTTTTCCAGGAATTGGTAAAAGCCGGCCCTTTTTCAAATGCCCATGCATACCAGCAGGAATCCCTGATGCGAAGCATGGAAAGATCCTATGCCCTGCTGAAGTCCCCGGAAGCCAGGGCCTTTGACCTGCATGAAGAGCCTAAAGAGGTATACGATAAATACAATACCGGCCGCTTTGGCCTGGGTTGCCTGATGGCCCGGAGATTAGTCGAACGGGGAGCGCGGTTTATCAGTGTCACAACCGAATACGAGCCCTTCCTTGGCTGGGACACCCATGAAAACGGCCATGTCCGTGCCCTGGAAATGAAAAAGCAGGTGGACAAACCCATTCACCAATTGATCACCGAACTCCAGGAAAGAGGCCTGCTGGACCGCACCCTCGTGATCCTGGCCAGTGAGTTCAGCCGCGATATGCTGATCGAAGGGCGTCCGGACCAGAAAGTGCTTGACCAGGTAGATGTTCCTGAAAAAGTGGAAGAACTTAAGAATTACGGAATGCACCGTCATTTCACTGATGGATGCAGCATGATCATCTGGGGAGGTGGAGTGCGGAAAGGCCATGTGATTGGCGAGACGGCGCCCGAAAGGCCTTTCAGTGCAATCACCGAGCCCATAGTCATCGACCAGGTACATCAGTCCATCTATCATGCCCTCGGAATCTCACCGGATACGCATTATGAGGTGGAGGGAAGGCCGGTATATACGACGCCGGATGGGAAGGGGAAAAGGATTGAGGAGTTGTTTAGTTGACCAGGTGGTCAGTTTACCAGTTTACCAGTTGACTAGTTTACCAGTTGACCAGTTTACCAGTTGACCAGTTTACCAGTTGGCTAGTTGACCAGTGACTGAACAGTTTGATTCTCCGACACTCTTACGCCTCCCATATGTTGGAGGCCGGAGAGGATCTCAGGCAAATTCAGGCTGCCCTGGGCCATAATTCACTGAAAACCACAGAAATCTATACCTGCCTGGCGGCAGACAGGCTCATATTACCGATGCAAATAAATATAGGATGCACATTCCCATTGATAAAATGGAAATACGTATTGACTAAATGACAC
>CAYOPD010000122.1:0-1246 GCA_964405735.1 uncultured Saprospiraceae bacterium
AGGCCTTCGATATCCAGAGCGCAGGCCAGGTCAATCCATTCGGACAATTTCATGCTGCCCGTCTTGCAGAGGTCCTGCATAAAGGCTTTGGGGAAGGCGGAAAGTTTGGGCATGGGGTAGGTTTGAGGGGTGAGGATTGAGGTATGGATATTTATCTAAAGACGCTTAGGCGCCAGGGTGATGTATTTAAGTAATATTTGAGTTATCCAGGCATAAAACAATTTGACAATTCAACAATTCAGCAATTCAACACAGTATCAAGGGATGGTATTTTTATCTTTCGGTGGGTTTCTGCCAATAAACGGATGTTGTTCGAGGTCCACGACCTGCCCGCTTACCGGGCCTGATTCATCTCCCAGCAAATAAATTGCGGCAGCGGCGATTTCTTCCGGGAGCAGGATTCTTCCTGAAGGAGCATATACCGCTGGCAATTGTTTGTACCAGTTGTCCGCGAGACCATGATCCTTTTTACGCTGGATTTCGGTCTCCGTTAGTACCCATCCCGGATTGATCTGGTTGACCCTGACCCCATATTCGCGGTGAAGGCTGTCGCCCAGGTTGCGGGTGAGCGTCATGAGGGCTCCCTTGGAGATGCTGTAGGCCAGAAGATTCGGTTCGCCGCTATAGGCATTGACCGAACCAATATTGAGTACCGCACCTTTTGATTCGCTCAGATGGGGCAAGGCGGACTTGATCAGGGTAAAAGGGACCAGGGCATTGAGCTCAAATACAGCTCGGAGCAAAGCCGGGTCTGTGGTTTTGATATTGGAGGATACGACACGGGCCGCATTGTTGACTACAGCATCCAATCTGCCAAAATGATCCAGGGCGAGGCTGACCAGGTGCCCGGCTGCGCCTTCCCGGACCAGGTCTTCAATATGCAGGACTGCATTTTCAGCACCCAGTGTTTTTACGACTGCCTCCCCCCAATTTTTTTCCAAACCATGGACCACCACCCTTGCCCCTTCCGCCACACAACGCAGGGCAATGGCTTTGCCTATACCGGTGGTGCTGCCTGTAATGATGATGACTTTATTTTTTAAACGCATAAACCGATGGTTCTTTCAAAGCGAAAATATTGAATAAACCCGTATTCCATCCCCAAAGGGACAGTATGCCTTTATATTTTATTTCTTCCCACATGGCCTGCATAAAGGCAGATGGAACCCATTTGTTGGAGTCTTTCATGCGGAATAGGGAACAAATAAATTTATTGACGATTGTTAAGTCGAAGCTTAGCTTCGGC
>CAYOPD010000122.1:1346-11823 GCA_964405735.1 uncultured Saprospiraceae bacterium
TCGTCGTGTGAAAACTCTTTGTGGGATCAGACCGGCTTCAACACACTTTTCACCACCTCCCGTTCATGCATTTTTTCAAAGGCTTCATGCCATTCCGTGACCGGCCAGACTCCGCCGATAATGGGTTTTACATTCAATTGCCCGCTGGCCATCAGAGCGATCACCCTTTCCCAGATGGGCCAGTTATGACTGAAGCTACCCTGCAGGGTCACATTTTTTTGCACCAGGGGATCCAGGGAAAAACCAAGAGGATCCCTGCCCCAGCCCACTTTCGAAATCAACCCTTTGGGTCGCACCAGTTGTAAGGCGGTCTGCAGGGTTGCGCTGATGCCGGCCGCATCCACGATGCAATCCGCACCGAGGCCATCCCGTTCTTTGGCCCAGGGAGCGGGGTCCCCGATAATGATTTCCAGGCCATACGCTTCTTTGGCAACCCGTAACCGGTGCATATCCGATTCAAGTCCGGCCAGGGCAACCTCTCCCCCACAAAGTTTGGCCATCACCGCACATAAAATCCCGATCGTGCCTGGGCCCAGGACGAGGACCCGGTCACCAGGCTTGATCCTGCCGTTTTCGACAACGGCATTAAAAGCCACGCAGCAGGGTTCGGTGAGACAGGCTTCTTCAAAAGGAAGCCGGTCCGGCACCCGGTGCAGACAACGTGCCGGAACCCGGACAAAGCGGGTCATCGCCCCGTCCACTCCATAACCAAATCCTTTGCGGGTGGGATCCAGGTTGTAAAAGCCCTGGCGGGACATCGGATTGTCGGCATCGATCACGGCGGCGGTCTCGCTGACCACCCGGTCACCTTCTTTCCATCCTTTTACTCTTTTACCGAGGGCTGCAATATGGCCCCCGAATTCATGGCCGAGCACGATGGGATAATTGACCGGCCAACTATGGTCAGCCGTCCATTGATGGAGATCGCTGCCGCAGACGCCGACATTGGCTACCTCAAGGAGGACATCTTCTTCCCCAATATCCGGTTCGGAAATTTCACGGATCTCGACGGATCCTTTGATGGGTGCATAATTGACTACCGCAGGGAATTTCATTATGGAATGGATATAAGATTAAATGATTGAACTGAGCGGCCACTCATGCCTGATACCTGATAACCGATTACTGATTCCTGCTTAGCCATAAGCGTGGATTTTATCGCAGATCAGTTTCAGTGATTTTTCCAGGTCGCCGTCGGCTGTTTTGAATGCGTCGGCATCGATGGTAAGCGGAGCACCCAATACGACGAGCGGTGCTCCATAAAGGGGACATTGGATCGCCTGCTCCAGGCTTAACCCTCCCACTGCCTGTACCGGGATTTTCACTGCCTGAACCACTTCGCGCAACTGGTCCAGGGGACTGGGCATTCGTTTACCCTGCGCCGCTATACCCCTTCTTTCGTCATAGCCGATGTGATGTACGATATAATCGCACCCAAGTTCTTCCAGCCGGGCGGCAGCGCCAACCATGTCCGGGCAACCCAGGTTGTCACCCATTACCTTGACACCAAAATCGCGGCCGGCTTGGACGACACATTTAATGGTTTCTTCATGGGCGCGGGCCATCACCACGACATGTGTCGCGCCCGCTTTGGCCATCATCTCTGCTTCGAGATAACCGCCGTCCATGGTTTTCAGGTCCGCTACAATGGGTATGTTGGGGAAAGCTTCCCTTAAGGCCAGCACCCCGTGCAATCCTTCTGCAAGGATAAAGGGCGTACCCGCCTCCAACCAGTCTACACCGGCCCTCAGGGCCATTGCCGCTGTATCCAGGGCCTCCTCAAGTTCGATCAGATCGAGGGAAATTTGTACGATGGGTTTCATATGAGCGTCTAAGATAAAGGGAAATGGTGGGTGGTGGACCTTTCTCCATTCCTCCTTTTCTCCTTTTCTCCTTTACTTTGTTTCATGTCTGACCCCCAGTTCTTCCCAAATTTAAACGCCACCATCCTCCGTTTGACCAAGACCTCCATCCCGGACGACCGTCAATCCATTCTCCAGCCCTTCATCGAAACCCTTCAATCCAAAATCGACCGGGGACAGGAGGTTAAATTGCAATTTATCTGCACCCACAATTCCAGGCGCAGCCAGCTTGCCCAGATCTGGGCCCGAACCGCTTCTGCCTGGTATGGAATCCCGGTAAAAACATATTCGGGAGGAGTGGAGGTCAGCGCTTTTAATCCGAGGGCAGTGGCTGCCTTGCGGAAAGCTGGTTTTAAAATCAGTTTTTCTGGGGCTGGCAACCCGGTGTATTCGGTATTTTATGCTTCAGGGGAAGCCCCTGTACAGGCCTGGTCCAAAAGGTTTGAAGATCCCGCCAACCCCCAAACGGGTTTCACAGCGGTGATGACTTGTTCCGAAGCCGATGAAAACTGCCCCTTCATACCGGGTGCGGAGGCAAGGATCCCCCTGTGGTATGAGGATCCAAAAACTTATGACGGGACGCCTGAGGAAGAGCGGAGATATGACGAACGAAGCGAACAGATTGGAGCGGAGATGATTTATGTTTTTTCAAATCTTGTATAAATGGCAAAGGGTGAACGGCGAAAGGTTAAAGGAGCAAAATTTACAATCATAAAAAAGGTAAAGTCGTTTAAACAAGGCTTCAGGGAAGCCGTGTGGTCATACCCCGATTAAACGCACGCTTCCGAAAAAAATGAATTGAAACCTGTATTTTTCCTTTGTTTTCAAAACGGAAAAATAAGTGAGTATGAAAACTTCGAATCCTATTTTCATCCTGGTGTTTGTCTCACTCCACCTGCCAGGCCTGGCCCAGCTCCGGGTGAGCGACAATAAACGGTTCCTGCAAACTTCCGAAGGCAAACCTTTTTTCTGGATGGGAGATACCGCCTGGGAATTGTTTCACCGGCTGAGCCGTGAAGAAGCGGATAAATACCTCAAGACCAGGGCAGACCAGGGTTTTAATGTGATCCAGGCCGTAGTTCTGGCTGAATTGGATGGACTGCATACGCCAAATGCCTATGGGGAGATCCCCCTTGAAAACGACGATCCCGCCCGGCCGAGGGAAGCTTATTTTCAACATGTAGATTACATCATTGACAAAGCGGCCTCGTTGGGCATTTATATCGGGCTTTTACCCTCATGGGGAGATAAACTATTCAAAAGCACCTGGGGCATGGGGCCGGAAATATTCAATGTGGACAATGCGAAGATTTATGGCCATTGGATTGGAAACCGTTATAAAAATAAAAAGAATATCATCTGGATCCTCGGCGGTGACCGGGCTCCAAGAAATGAGGAGGATGTAAACGTATGGCGGGCTATGGCGGCAGGCATTACGGAAGGAACCGGCGGTCCGGACAAGGCGCTCATGACTTTCCATCCCCAACCTAATGGGGTGCAGGATGGGGGTTCCGCAAAATGGTTTCACCAGGACGAATGGCTGGACTTCAATATGCTCCAGACCGGTCACTGCCGCGAAAACAATGTCTGGGACCGAATTCAATATCCTTATAACCTGAAACCTGTCAAACCGGTGCTCGACGGGGAACCCATCTATGAAGACCACCCGGTCTGTTTTAACGCAAAGGAAAACGGGACTTCGAGCGCTTATGATGTCCGGCGTTCTGCCTGGTACACGGTTTTGGCCGGAGCCTTCGGCCATACCTACGGTTGCCACGATATCTGGCAGATGTACGCCCCTCATCGCACCCCGGTCAATGGCCCTCACCAACCGTGGTATGTGGCCGTCGACCTGCCCGGTGCCAATCAGATGAAATATCTCCGTTACCTTATTGAGTCAAGGCCAATGTTTGACCGCATTCCCGACCAGACCCTCCTGTCTACCCAGGGCGGCAACAACGACCACCTGCAGGCTAGCCGGGGCAAGGACTATATTATAGTCTATACCGCCCAGGGCAACAAATTCACCCTTTACACCGGGAAACTCCCCGCAAAACAATTAACCGGGTATTGGTACAATCCCAAAAACGGTCAAAGCCAGTCGATTGGAAATTTTGAAAATAAGATTTCCCAGGAGTTTATTCCACCTTCTTCCGGTTACGGGAACGACTGGGTGCTGGTGGTGGATGATGCAGGAAAAAATTATACCATGCCGGCCGCTAAGTAGAGGCTTGTAAAACAGTTGATATCATTGATTTGATGTTGCCGAAAGAATTTACAATTTCCTGCTTTATTAATAAATTGGACCTCATTAATCTCAAATAATACTCATATAACCCGTTATGACAAAAAAAATAAAAGTAGCTGTCGCCGGCGTTGGTTTTATCGGCCCGGTCCATATTGAATCGCTGCGCAGGGTAGGCACCCTGGATGTGGTGGCCATGTTCCACCCCATCGAAAACGAGGCCAGGGATAAAGCCGCCGCCCTGGGCGTCCCTGCATATTATACAGACTATGACAAAATGATCAAAGAAGCGGATTTTGACTGCATCCATATCTGCACCCCCAACAACCTTCACTTTTCCATGGCCAAGGCTGCCTTGCTGGCGGGCAAACATGTGGTTTGCGAAAAACCCCTGGCCACCTCGGTAAAGGAAGCCGAGGAATTGATCGCCATTGCAAAAGAAAAAAAAGCGGTCAACGCGGTCAGCTTTAATATCCGGTATTATCCCCTGGTACGCCAGATGAAGGCCATGCGTGAAAAAGGGGAGATCGGCCGGATCTATTCCATCATCGGGTCCTATCTGCAGGACTGGCTGTTTTTCGAAACGGATTACAATTGGCGTCTGGAGCCGGACAAATCGGGTGAAAGCAAGGCCATCGCCGACATCGGTTCCCATCTGATCGACCTGATCGAATACATCTCCGGGCTGAGCATCGTTGAAGTGATGGCCGATTTTTCAACGATCCATCCCATCCGCAAAAAACCGCTTAAGCCGGTGGAAACCTATTCGGGCAAGCTCCTGACCCCGGAAGATTACAGCGATGTCCCCATTGCGACCGAAGATTATGCCAGTGTCCTATTGAGGTTCAACGACGGTTGCAAAGGGGTGGTTACCGTCAGCCAGGTTGCAGCAGGAAGGAAAAACCGGATCAACCTTGAAATCGCCGGCTCAAAACAAACCCTCGCCTGGTGTTCCGAGACTCCAAATGAACTATGGATCGGCAACCGCAACGAAGCCAATGCCGTCATGCTTCGCGATCCCTCCCTGGTGGATAAATCGGTAAGGAGTATCATCTCCTATCCGGGCGGGCACAACGAAGGTTTCGGCAGCACCTCAAAACAACTCTTCACTGAAATTTATAAAGCAGTGGCTGAAGGCAAACAACCGGATCATCCCAGCTTCCCGACTTTCGAGGAGGGTCTGCGGGAACTCTTGTTATGCGACCGTATCATTGAAAGTCACCGGGGTCAGAGGTGGGTAAAGGTCTAGCTTCGACCCTGTTCAAGTCGGAAGGGACAAGATCAGCCGGGGAAATCAATCATGATTTTTGACTGCCGGGATGATCAAGGGTCCCGAAAATATCCTTGTTCCAACCCCTGAATTCATAATATTTTGATTTCGGCTCCCCGGTCCAGCCATTGATTCCCTGGCGGGGCAATATGATCCCGTGTATATAGATGATCGGGAGGATGGACAGAGCTAATGCTCCCAAAGCGACCCCGCGGCCAAAATACATGGACAGGAAAAGGACGACGACCAGGGTGACCAGGTATTTGGCGAATTTTCTCCACCGGGGATCCCTTTCCGCAAAATGCCCCATGAATATATGTCCCAATAAATAGAAAATGCTGACCACGGCAACTTCAAGCCATAAGGAATCTGTATTGAACATACCATTTAATTGTATTCAAAATATAGGCTCATCCACCAGGGACATAGATTTATGGATTCAATTTCTTCCACCTCATGTTCCGGTATTCAATTTTCATCGGTGGGCCGACATGTACCTGGACCCCTATATACCCTTCCACTTTCCGGTTGGCCTCATCGTAGTCCATCACTTCACTCATCAGTTTTCCATTGATAAAGTGGCGAAGGTGGTTTCCCTTTATGACTAAATGATATTCATTCCAGTCCTCCTTGCGGATAAACTGCTGGAGATCTTCCGGTTTGCCCAGGTCACCGGTCACGGTTATCTGATTTCCCGGATCCACTCTTACCTGTTGGCCTCTTTTCGCCAGGAAAGTCCGTCCCCGTTCTTCATAATTCTGACCGCTCCATTGGTCCTCCCCGTCAATATCCGCCTGGTACCCTTTTAAGGCATAGGGCTCACCTTCTATCAGTACACTGCGGTAATTGATTCCACTGTTTCCTTTTGAAGAAATGCGGTAGTCCACCTTTAATTCAAAATCAGCTGGAAATCCGCCCTGCCAGATGATAAAAGAGTTTTTCTTCAATAAAGTACCTGGTGTAACTTCTCCCATCAGGATCCCATTTTCAACTCTCCAGTAAAGCGGATCACCCTTCCAGCCTTCGAGGTTTTTCCCGTTAAAAATGGGAACAAAACCCACCTCAGGATCCTGTTGACCACATATCCTGCCTGCCAAACCCAGGATAAGATATATCAAAAGCCAAAGCTTTATGATTAAAAAAGGAATTTCCCGGGCAGTAATTACCGGTAAACGCATTTCCATATCCGGGACCTGCTTAAGGACGGATTACCGTTCCATCCGGTCTTCTCGTGGTACCCCAGGAATAATCAAAGTTTTTCCCTTCGGCAAACGGGTACTTGGCGGCCGCTTTTTCGTCGATATCCATGCCTAGCCCGGGTTTTTCCTGGGCATACATATAACCGTTTCGGGTTTCGGGGCAGCCGGGGAATACTTCTTTGGTCTTTTCCGGGAATACATAACCCTCATGAACGCCGAAATTATAACTGCAGAGCTCAAGAGCCAGTTGAGCTGCATGGGCAACCGGAGAAGCATCGCCGGGGCCATGCCAGGCCGTTCGCACACCGAAAAACTCACTCAGCGCCTGTACCTTGCGGGCCGGGCTCAGTCCTCCGATCTGGGATATATGGACCCGGATAAAATCGATCAAACGGTCCTTGATCAGGGGCAGGAATTCCTGCTGGGTGTTAAAGAGCTCTCCCATGGCCAGGGGCACTATGGTCTGCTGTCGGAGAATTTTGAAATGGTCATTGTCTTCCGGCGGGAAGGGGTCCTCGATAAAATAAGGGTGATATTGTTCGAGTTCCCTGCACATATTAATGGCCGCGTTCAGAGGGATGCGTTCATGTATATCATGCAGGAGTTCCACTTCTTCACCGAATTTGACGCGTACATGTTCAAACATTTTTGGAACAGAGCGTGCGTAAATGGCCGGATTAAAAATGATTTTCGGATCTGTAGGACCGGACTGTTCCGGGGGCAATCCCACGGAACTGGCCGGTGTGCCGGTAACACCCCGCGCGCCGTAGTTGGCATTGCCTTTCTGGCCCATCTGTATCCGTACATGCCGGTATCCGTTGCCAATGGCGGCTGCGACTTTATCATCCAATTCGGCGTATTCAAGCCCAGAAGCATGATAATAAAGGTCCACCCCGTGACGCACCTTGCCTCCCAGCAACTGGTAGAGGGGCATATTGGCTCTTTTTCCCTTAATATCCCACAGGGCCATGTCTACGCCTGACATGGCATTGAACAGGACAGGTCCGTTGCGCCAATAGGAACTCACATAGGAAGATTGCCAGATGTCCTCGATCTCATCCACATTTCGACCGGTCAAAAAGGGTTTGAGGTATTTTTCAATGGCGGTTGCCACCACATAAGCCCTTTGTGTAAAAGTAGCACAACCGATTCCATAGAGGCCGGGTTCCGAAGTCATCACTTTGACCACCACCAGCCGGATCCCATCCGGTGCCGTGAGGATGGTTTTGATATCGGTGATCCGTATATCGCCGGAAGCCTCCATTTTAGGTATGGTATTTTTAGCCAATACCTGCTGGATGGGAATAGCAGCCGCCGCGGAGGCTGCGGCGAGGTTTTTGAGAAGATTACGCCGTTTCATATCGGATTGTTATTTAAATGGAAAGTTGAATAAAGTATTTATGCAATATAGCGAATTTCATGGAGGGGAGGATAAGGGTTCTCACCGGTGTATATAACAGGATACAGGTGTATTTTTGAAAAACGAGACCAGAATAATACGTGTTGGCCGTTCGGACGGGCCTACGTGGCGACAGACAGGGTTTTACTTAATCTCAATATGGTGTTTGAAACCCTGTCCGCCGCCAGGCAGGATTCCAGGCTTAGAAACAAAGCCAATATTCCTGCAAATCGTCATCCACCCCTCCCTGATTGATATAACTAATGCCAGATGAAAGTCCAACAATTGGCTCTGCGGCTCCTCAGCGAACTTTGCGTCCCCTGCGGTAAATATAGCCTCCCAGAACGGGATCATCTGTGGATGCATCTTATCGAAAGACGTTATCAATGGTCTGCATGGCCATCAACATTATACCACTATCAGGCAGTTTAATAAAACTATATTTAGAATAAAATACACTGAATTTTTATCGGGTGAGCGCTACCAGTTCTACCCTCCCCGATTTTCTTGTCAGTAAATGAATGATCATCCAGGCAAGGAGATAGGTAAACCCGCAAATGGTAAATAATACATTATAACCCCCGGTCAGATTGCCCATTGATTTAAAATGATCCAATAAATAACCGACCAATATGGGAAACAGAATTCCCCCGACAGCCCCGGCAGTACCGGCTATTCCCGCCACCGAACTGACCGCCTCTTTGGGAAATAAATCGGTGGCAAGGGTAAAAACATTGGTAGCCCAGGCCTGGTGCACGGCTACAGCAAGGCTAATCAAGACCACTGCCACCCAGGCTTCCGTCGCAAACTGGGTGAAGATGACCGACAATTCGGTGAAGGCAAAAATCAAAAGCACCGTCTTCCTTGCCTTCAGGACCGGCCAACCCTTTTTAATCAACGAAGATGAAAGATACCCGCCCCCAATACTGCCAATTGTCGTCGCAGTGTAAATAATCATGAGTTCCAGGCTGGGCTTTTTCAAATCCAGGCTGAAAGTGGATGAGAAGTAGGACGGCAACCAGAAAAGAAAAAACCAGAAAATCGGATCGATCAGTCCTTTCCCGGTGATCATGGCCCAGGTCTGCGGGAAGGAAAAAAGCTGCTGCCAACGAACCTTTATTTCAACCTGCTCTGCGGATTCCTGCCCGCTCCGGATCAACTCGTATTCTTCAGCCGATAGCCGCTTCTGTTTGGAAGGAACCTCGTACAAGACCCACCAGGCCGCCAGCCATAAAAAGCCGAGGCCTCCCGTTATCCAAAATACCTGCTGCCAGGTCCCGAAACTAAGTATCCATGGTACGATCAGCACGGCCAATACCACACCCACACTGGTGCCCGCATTGAATATTCCCGTTGCCAGGCCGCGTTCGTTTTTGGGAAACCATTCAGCCACCGTTTTGACACCCGCCGGGAAGTTACCTGCCTCTCCAAGCCCCAGCCCAATGCGCACCAGAGAAAAACTCCATACGCTTCTTGCCAGGGCATGCAGCATTCCCGCGATGCTCCATATGGTGATGGAAATGGCAAATCCCAACTTGGTTCCTATACGGTCTATGACTCTCCCCGATACCAGGAGGCCAATGGCATAGGCCAGGGTAAAGGCCATGACGATCCGGGCAAAATTGGTTTCTGTCCAGTTGAATTCCTTTTCAAGCAAGGGTTTCAGTAGACCAATAATCTGCCGGTCGATGTAATTGATTGATGTCGCCAGAAACAACATGCCGACCACAATCCAACGGTAATGCCGAATTTTCCCCACCCTTAATTCTTAATTCTTAATTCTTAATTCTTAATTCTTAATTCTTAATTCTTAATTCCAATGGTACTGGCCGTTAAATTAAATAATTTATCTTTGAAAAAACCAGCTACAAACCTTTCCCTATGGATCGCCGGAAATTTATTGCCCAAAGTTCTCAATGGTCTATGGCAGCCGGATTGACCGCCTTCAGTCCCGCCATGGCATCCATCTTACCCCGGAAATCGGCTAACGAAAAAATCCTCGTAGGCCTCATCGGAGCCAACAGCATGGGATGGGGCATCCTCAGCCAGGCTCTGCGCCAGCCCAATGTAGAATGTACCGGGATCTGCGATGTGGACCAGAACGTCCTCAACCGGCGGACGGAGGAAGTCGCCAAACAATACGGTAAAAAACCCCAGGCCTTTTCAGATTTCAGAAAACTGCTCGAGCTCAAAGAACTGGATGCGGTAATCATCGGCACTCCCGACCACTGGCATTGTCTCATCATGGTGGAAGCCTGCAGGGCCGGCAAGGATGTATATGTGGAAAAACCCATGGCCAATTCGATCGCCGAATGCACCGTCATGGTCAAAGCCGCCCGCAAATACAAACGCATCGTCCAGGTAGGCCAGCAACAAAGAAGCGGAACGCATTGGCAACAGGCCATGGAGTTCATTCATTCGGGGCAAATCGGCACCCTCCGCAAAGTCCATTCCTGGGCTAATTTTAATTATGGTACAGGCCAGCCGAAAGCACCGGATGAA
>CAYOPD010000123.1:0-11783 GCA_964405735.1 uncultured Saprospiraceae bacterium
AGGCTTCTCCGAAGCTCATATTAATGGCTGGATATTTTTTTAATTACATTAGGCTTCTGCGAAGCAATATGATTCGCTGGATATATTTTTTTTAATGGTTGTGGCTTGATTTTGCCCACTCGTTCACATTGCCCTGAAAGGGCCCTATTCCCGCAGCCTTGGGCTTCTCGCCCAAGGCTGCGGGCCAGAGGTCAAACCCGCCCTGAAAGGGCTCCATTCAATCGTATAAACTACCTGAGGCCACTAGCAGAAGGCCAAAAGAGGATTTCATTAACTTCACTCATGAAATTCCACGCAATATGAAGGCCATTTATGCCCTTTTGGTTGGCATTGATAATTACAATCCACCCGTTCCCAAACTCAGCGGGGCTAAAAAGGACGTTGAAAAAATAAAGTCTTACCTCGAAAAAAACTTCAATGACCGGCCCTTGCACATCAAGACCCTGCTGGAGCAGGAAGCGACCTATGATCATTTTATTCAAAACTTCAGGGACCACCTGGGACAGGCTAAAGCGGATGATGTGGTTTGGTTTCATTACAGTGGTCACGGGTCCAGGCAATCTTCGGCGGAAGAATTCGAAAAATTAAATTCAGGTAAAAAAGACGAAACCCTGGTTCTTTATGACAGCAGGCCTTCCGGAAAAGATCTGGCCGACAAAGAGCTGGCCATACTCATCCATGAGATCAGTGCACGAAATCCCCATATCCTGGTGACCCTGGATTGCTGCCACAGTGGATCCGGAACAAGAAGTGCTGAAGCCTTCACCGAAAGATTGTCTGCGGACCGGGGGGATAAAAGGACCATGGATTCCTACCTCAATGGGTATTTTAATCAGCGGGGAACAACGCTTCCTGAATCCAGGTATTTATTTTTTGCAGCCTGCAACCGGTTTCAAAGCGCCAAAGAATCCTTCGATGGCGGGGGTTTATTCACTGAAAACCTGATCCAAACGCTTCAACAAAGTAAAAAAGACATTTCCTACGCGGACCTGCTCATCCGGCTCAGGCAGGGAGTGGTCTCCATGAAGTGGGACCAAGACCCCCAGATGGAAGTCGTGGGCGACCTCAGCAGTTATACCCAATTCCTTGACGGCTCCTCGGTGAATGGTGCCCCCAAATACGCCGTTTATCACAGCGAGGAGGGATGGACCCTTGAAGCCGGGCAAATCATGGGAATAACCGAAGAGGTAAAACTGGCCATCTATCCTGAACAGTCCAATGAAGTCCTGGCCACAGCCATGGTATCCAAAACATCAGCTCAGAAATCCATGATCTCGAGCGAATTTGCGCTGAATCCGGAGACTAAATATTGGGCAGTTCCATTGAATCTTCCCGGGATCCCGTTTAAAACTTCCTTGAAAGTCGATGATTTCTTCGCAGCGGCATTTACCATGGAAGCGGATAAGTTTTTGAACGTCCGTTTTAATGTTCCCGGGGATGAAAAAGAACCCTATACCATTAAACAAAACAAGGGTTATTTCGAATTGATAAACAATGAAAACGGAATAACAATCCTGAGGGCGGATATAAAAATTAAACAGGCCGTAAATGAATTGGTCAGAAAATTGGATCAGATAGCCACCTGGACCCGGTTTTTAAAACTTCAAAATAACAAATCGACCCTCAATCCGGACTGCTGCAGCCTGTCTCTGGATATTGAAACCTCACCGGGCCGGGTGCAGAACTTTCCTCCGGGGGAGATAAAACTAAAGAGCGACGGATCCCGGATCCCTTACAAACTCTGGATCCAGAATCATTTTACCCAGCCTCTGCATTTTGCATTGATTTACCTTTCGGATCATTATGGTTCGGTGCCCATTAAAAACGAACCTCTGGAAAAGGTGGATCAGCCAACCTTGTTTTGGGGAGGCGGTGAAAATGATGTTTTTATGCTTCCGGAAGGAAGCGCTTCTTCCAGGGACAGTTTTCTGATCATCATCAGTACGGAACGAACGGACGATTTCCAGTTCACCCTGGAAGAAATGGAATTTGGCGACTTGAAATTTGAAAACAGGGCCATTCCAGGTATGAACCGAAGCTCTAAATTAAAAGGAGAATGGTTCACCAGCCGATTTATGGTTATTTTGGAAAGGTAATTTTTTTGCCACTGAGGCTGTTCATTTTGCCGTTCAATGATTCTTACAAAAGGTTGATCCGATACTAAAAAGCTGTATGAGTTTCAAGCCGGTCATATTTCTTGCCTTTGCGAATGATAAAGTGGACCATACCGCTTACCTGAGAAACCTGTCCGCTGAAATGCACGGCATCCGAAAAGCTCTTGGTGAAGCCGTCAGCAGTGGTTTGTGTGAAGTGGTGGAGCGGTCCTCCGCTTCCGTCGGGGATATTTTGGACGTCTTCCAGGACCCGGTTTTTGCTTCGAGGATATCCCTGTTTCATTACGGAGGTCATGCCAATGGATTTTCCCTCTTACTTGAATCCGAGGATGGCAGTAAATCATTTGCGCATAAGGAAGGCCTGGTTCCTTTCCTTGCGAGACAGGAGAACCTCAAACTGGTATTTTTAAATGGTTGTTCTTCGGAGGGGCAGACTGTGGACCTGCTCAAAGCCGGTATTGCCGCAGTGATTGGCACGACTGCCTCAATCAATGATGAAATAGCCACTGCGCTGGCGATCCGTTTCTATAGCAGCCTTGGAGATGGTTCCGGTATTGAAAAGGCCTGGACCGATGCTACCGATGAGGTCAAAATATTAAAGGGGACCGGCAATACCCGGGCCTTGTTTTGGGAAGGGAAGAATGAAAGTGGTGACCACTTTCCATGGGTCATCCGGTTCAGGCCGGGAGCGGAAATCATTAAAGAATGGAATCTGCCCGATATATCCGGGAATCCGCTTTACGGGCTACCGGATATTCCTCCATCCTTTAATCTTCCGGAGTCCCCTTTTTTATATCTCAACCGCTATGAACGAAGGCACGCGGAAGTATTTTTTGGGCGATCCTATTATATCCGGTCCCTGTTTTCTTCGGTCCATGAGGCCCAGGCCCCTCCCATCATACTGCTCTATGGCCAATCGGGAGTGGGTAAGTCAAGTTTGCTGGAAGCGGGGCTGCAACCCCGGCTTGAATCCAGGTTTGATATCATCTATCTGCGACGGCTGGGATCTATCGGGCTGAGCGCCACGGTTTATAATGCTTTATTGGAAAAGTGTGGTTTTACACCGGAGGTCAGCACCATGGCGGTGGCAACAAAGGATTCAGACAGGGTCTTGGACGAGCTCCGGAACATAGCTGCCAACATTGGGGAAGCCTATAAACCGGATGTCCAGCAATTGATTCAAAAAATAGCCGGAACCATTACGACAGTTACGGAATCCGGGATCGGCAGGGAAGCCCCGCCGGCGACCATATCCGAAGCCTGGAAAAAGGCAGAAGCAAAATGGAATAAACCTTTGGTCATCATCCTCGATCAGCTGGAAGAAGCCTACACCCGGCCTAATGAGCGATTGGGCAACGAGATGAACCAATTGTTTAACAATCTCAGGCTCCTTTTTGGAAATCCTGCTTTAATGCCCCAGGGTAAGATTATTTTGAGTTTCCGCAAGGAATATCATCCTGAAATCGAAGAATACTGCAAAAATTATGAACTGCCAAGGAGTAAAGTCTTTTTAGAACACATCACCAAAAAGGATGTACTGGAGGTATTCCGGGGGTTCCTAGAAACGCCAAGGCTAAAATCAAGGTACAATCTCCACGTGGAGGACGGATTACCCGAAATTATTGCTGCCGATCTTGCCGCCGATAAAGATTCTCCGATTGCTCCCATGCTGCAGATCCTCCTGACCAAGTTGTGGATCAAATCCCTGGCCTCCAACCCGGATGCGCCGGCCTTCACCCATGCCCTTTACCGGGATTTGAAAGAGGAAGGCCTTGCGATGGATGAGTTCCTTCAAAACCAGCTCAATATCTTAAAAAAGAAATTTCCAGGCCTTTATCAAAATGGGTTCGCATTGGAGGTGCTTGGATTTTATTGCACTGCCAACGGGACCTCAGCGGCACGTACGGAAAAACAATTGGTTGAAAATTATCCAGAGGCTGTTCCTGAAGTAAAAAATGTGCTGGCTAGTTGCATGGAACTTTTTCTGATTACCGATCTGGGTGGCGCCGAACACAGCGCCATGCTTGCTCACGACACCCTTGCAAAATCCGTGGTCAAATTGCAGCAACGGTCAGCCCGTCCTTTGCAACAGGCCAGGCGGGTGCTCAATTCCAGAATGGAAGCCGTTCGCGGGGGCTCCGCCTTCTCGACCCTGGATGACTGGGATTTGAAGCTCATTGACGGGGTCCTTAAATATTTACCCGCCGTGTCCGGGGAAGAGAAAAATCTGATCGAGGCCAGCCGTAAGGCGGTTTTGAAAAAAGAGAAAGAAAAGGTTTTGCTTAAATACAGCAAAAGGGGGCTGGTCGCGATTACCGGGATTGGAGCCCTGTTGATTGGGTTGTTGTATTTTCAATCCAGGGCCCATGCCAGAGATTCTTTTGTCAATCATATGGCGGCCGCTTCTGCCACCAATCTCGCAAAGGACCCAACCCTGGCTTTGATGCAGGCGGCTGAAGGAATGAAAGTAGAGCAGGAAAATTCCATAACGGAAATTAAAAAATCATTGACCGATGCCTTTTACAGCGCGGTGCAAAACCGGACCCCCTGGTACGACACGGTATTTTATGCTGACCTTAATTACTACGATTTGCTGTGCCACGAAAACGAAAAGGCCATGATCCCTTTTACGGAGACCGATTCGCTGGAGATATTGGACTACTCCGGGAAATTGCTGGGTGCTCTTGTTACCGATCCGCTACCCCCCGATGATCCGGCGGCGGGAGCGGATGAATATGCGTTTGCCTATTTTACAGGGGTGAAATGGAGCCACGACGGGCACTCCATCGTGTCAATGAACAGCGACGGCATTCTGCAATTTCATGATGCAACAGGGAAGTTGAAAAAGAGGATTGGCCTGGCCCACGAGTACCAGGCCTTCGATGTTTCTCCGGTTTTGAACCAGGCAATCGCCTATGCCATCGGCGACGGCCAGGGACATGAACAAGACCAGATCCGTTTGTTCGATATGGATGGAAATCTGCTTAAATCATTTGGCACAACATCAGATATTAAAAACATTCGATTCACGGCCGATGGTAAAAACGTCATGCTGACCAGGTTCAACACCTCCCAGGCAACAGAAGATCAGGCTGGGATACCCCTGAATCCAGAGCCGGATTTATGGAAAAAAGTGGAAATTTTAAGTTTGGATGGAATGCGGATCAGGCAACTTGATGCCGGCGAGGGTGAAGTCCACGACCTTTGGGCCGCTCCCTCAGGAAAATGGATGGCAACGGTTCACGCCGGGGGTACATTGGTTCTATGGACCTCGGAAGGAAAGCGGCTTAAAACCTTTAAACCCCCGGTCATGCCGGTGCATTCCGGCATGCCGGGAACCGGAGAAAACGAAATCCTTTATGTTGATTTTCATCCCAAGGACAGTCTTATTGCAATTTGTTTTCGCCAGGATGCAGCATGCCTGTTTCCTGTATCCGGGAAATCGGTTGCCCCTGTCATTTTAAAGCAGGACCACCTGGTCACTTTTGCGCGCTTTTCAGAGGATGGCAACCGGGTGCTGACGGGATCGGCTGATAATACAGCAGCGGTTTGGGATTTGAAGGGAAATCAATTGTACCAACTGCTGGGCCACAAAAACGATGTGACCGCAGGCAAGTTTATCAACCAGGGTGAACAGGTTTTAACTACTTCGCTCGATGGCACCGTGCGCCGCTGGGTATTGGAAAATTACCTCGATATCCAGTTTACCGGGCATCTGGGGGCGGTCACCTATATCGATTTGGATCCCTTGGACCGATACCTGGTCTCCGCCGGCGTGGACCAAACGATGAGAGTATGGGATATAAAAAGCAGAAGGGAGGTGGATAAGCTGGACCTGGGTGACCAGGGGGTACGGTATGCCATATTCATCAACGATCATGAAATTTTGGGGATGGGCGCCAAAAATCAGGCATTTTTATACAAGCTCTTTGAGGATGCCCCGGTGAAATTCACAGGGCATACCGGACCGGTGGAATGGGCTGGTGCACTTGGGGACCATGTCATCACCGCTTCAAAGGATGGAAGCGTCCGGTATTGGAATAAGTCCGGCAAGGAAATTAAACGAATTGAGCCCGGACAAGGTGAAATGCTGAGCCTGATCATATCCCAACAGGACAGCATCGTGGCCGTAGGAAGTGGAAGGGGTAAAATATTTTTGTTTGATGACAGGGGTGAAAAAATCGCTGAATTGGAAGGGCACAGGGACGCCGTCATTTACCTGAATGTTTCAGAAGATGGAAGCCGCCTGGTATCAACTTCCCGGGACGGGACAGCCATTATCTGGGATTTGAAATCAAAATTGGAAATCACGCGGCTGGACCGCATTGCCTGTGCCCCCTACCTGGATTGCCAGGTCAATTCTGCCAGTTTCTCTTTTGGTGGTTCAAGGATTGTGACCACTTCGTCAGACCGGACGATCCGCCTTTGGGACTCCGGCGGAAACCTCAAGTCCAGCATGGTCGGACATAGCGGAGAAGTGGTCGATGCTTTTTTTGCCCCAACCGATTATATGATTTATTCCTTTTCTGCGGATCAAACGATGCGTCTCTGGGACCTCCAGGGTAAAGAAATCATTGCATACAGGGGGCATACCGGGAAAATCAATTGTGCCTATATGGATGTTGAAATGAACCAGATTTTTACCGCCTCCGATGACGGCACCATTCGAGCCTGGCTCACCCCAATAGGCGTTTACCGGTGGATGAGGGATTCCAAAAGGTTTAAATCTTTAATCAATAATTAATGCATTTCATGGAAAATTCAATCAATCACTGGAATGGCTTGAATCTGGATGACCTTCGCCAGGTCATGGACCCCGATGCAGATGCTGCGGTCTCGTCCCTCTATAAATCAAGGGCTTTTAATTCACTCCGCGATATGCTCAAAGAAATGGCCAGGAATGACACTTTTGTTCCGGATTCCATGCCGGAAGGCATTCGTGATTTTCTTACGGCCGAACTTCAATTTGTCCCCACTGCGGAAGATATAGCGGCGTTTGAACGGGCACACCGGGTCTGGAGAGAAAACGGCGTTCAATTCATTTTTATATTGTTCTTCAGGTCTTTGCCCTATACCTATATGGCGGAAAAACCAGCCAATGTTTTGCGTATGACCAAAATATTGGAGGCGCATCCCCAGCGAAGAATATTCGAGACGGCACAGTTTGTATTTGATGTCAGCGACAAGGAATGGTGGACGCCCGGGAAAAGGGGGCTGATCACCGCCCTCAAGATCCGGTTGATGCACGCGGCCATGCGGTACAATCTCCTGTACAATCCGGAAGGAGAAACCTGGAATAGGGAAGCCTGGGGCATGCCGATCAGCCAGGAGGACCTGATAGCCACCAACCAGGTGTTTTCCCTGGAGTTCATCAAGGGAATGGCCATCCTGGGCCAACCCCTGGATGAGGAAGATCAAAATGCCTGGTTTCATACCTGGAAAACGATCGGAAAAATCATGGGCATCCAGGATAATTTATTATGTAGGAACAAAGAAGAGGCCTGGACTCTGCAAAAAGCCATGTACAACCACCTGTTTCCGGATGATAACCGTGCTGGCATCGCCCTGGCAAAAGCCCTGGTGGAAACCCTGGCTACTTTTCTGCTCAGTACAAAATTGATCCTCCTCATGATGAAAAAAATGATCCTGGATGAAGAGCACCCCGATTTGTTTTACCGAGTATTCGGGCCCAGCTTTGCCAAAGAATACCCTTCTGTATTTAAAAAATCCCGGTCAGCGGAAGAAGTGGAAGAGGATGCAGCAGCAGAACATCAGGAATTTTACGACGAATTAATGGCCTATAAAGAAAAGGTCAAAGCCTACCGGGAAGATCAAAAACAAAAAGATCCGGTCAGTCGCGGCGAAGGCAAAAAAAACCTGGTAGATTTCCAGCTCGATGTCTTTGAGGAACTGGCGAAAAAAATGGATCCACAGGGACCAGTGGACCGGGGCATCGTGGAAGATTTATTTAAAACAGCCATGAACTCCGTAGGCGGGGTGATCATCGGCGTCCTGTCGCTGTATTTCAGGGAAGGGAAAGAAGCCGGCTTTCGTATCCCGACCGACCTGAAAGAACATTGGGCCTTATCCTGATATCCCGGAGATAAATTCCGAAATAAACATGACTGATTTACAAAGAAGAATCATAGCCTATTATGATGCCACCCTGCTGGATTACCGGGCCTTTTGGGTGAGCAAACGGGATTTGGCTTTTCATTTCGGATATTACGATACCAGCCTGGAGTCCCATAGCCAGGCCCTGGAAAATATGAATCGTGTAATGGCCGGGAAGGCCGGCATTGAAGCTTCGGACCTTGTGCTGGATGCGGGCTGTGGCCAGGGTGGTAGTGCGCTTTGGCTGGCCAGCCATATTGGATGCACAATCAAAGGGATTTCCCTGGTACCCCATCAGGTAGAAATTGCCAACCGGGAGGCAAAAGCAAGGGGACTGGAGAACAAAGCACAGTTTTATGTTCAGGACTATTCCAATACCGGATTTCCGGATGAGAGCTTTACCGTCATTTGGGCTTGTGAAAGCTTATGCCATGCCGCCGAGAAAAAAGCCTTTTATCAGGAAGCATTCAGGTTGCTGAAGCCGGGTGGCAGACTGGTTGTGGCCGAATACATCAGGCAGGGCCGAAACAACCCGGTCGAGGATGAAAACATTCTGCAGAATTGGTTTTCAGGATGGTCGATGCCCGATCTCGATACCTGGCAGGAACATGGGGGCCATATGGAGGAGTCCGGATTTACTCATATCCAGCCTGAAGATGTCACCGCCCATGTTGCTCCATCTTTACACAGATTATTCAGGATGTCCAAACAATTGCTCCGTCTTGGCAAATTTTTACACCTGGTAAGGATCAGAAACAATATCAGGCACCGGAATCAGTTGGCCTCCATTAGCCAGTACGAAGCGCTTACAAAAAACCTTTGGAATTATTATATTTACACAGCCTCCAAACCCGGGCTTCCAAAATGACAGAACATGGCTTATATATTCCTGATGGGTATGTTTTGCTGTCGAGTATATACCGGGATGAAGTTCATGAAATCATCAAGGCCAGGAGAAATGCCGATCAACAGGTGGTGGTTTTGAAGGTCAGCAGGCCTTCCAACCACGACATTCTGAAAATTTCCAAGCTCAGCCATGAATACCATACTTTAAAAAACCTTGACCATAAAGGCGTCATCCGGGTTTTGGGACTGCATTCAAAAAATAGATCCGTCTGCATTGTAGAAGAATATTTTGAAGGAGAGACGCTGAAATCGAGGATATTCAATCAGAACTTTACCGTCAATGAGTTTTTTCAGGTTGCATTGCAACTGACGGATATCCTGTCCTATGTTCACAGTCAGGGAATCATTCACAAGGATATCAATTCCAGCAATATCCTCATTTCGAAAGGAAATGAAGTAAAACTGATTGATTTTGGCATCAGCACCCATATCATGAATGAAGAACAGGATATGGTGATCCCCGACATGATCGAAGGTTCGCTGACTTACATTTCCCCGGAACAAACCGGGCGCACAGGCTATTCCATCTCGGCCGGCAGTGACCTCTATTCCCTGGGAATCGTTTTTTACGAAATGCTGAGTGGCAAACCGCCTTTCGATTCTGCGGATGCCCTGGAGGTCATCCACTTCCACCTTTCCCGAACGCCCGCCCCCCTGGGCAAAGTATTGGCCCGTATGCCGGCCGGCCTGGAGAAAATCATTGCGGAATTGCTTGAAAAAAACCCGGATGACCGGTATCAAAGCGCCAGCGGTCTGCAATACGATCTGAAATTGCTGCAGGACCAGATTGAATCCGGCAATGCTTCTGCATTTTTCAAAACAAGGACAAACGACAAAGGAGGTCAATTCCGGAAGACCCAGCGGTTGTATGGCAGGGAGAAGGAGGTCGCCACCATCATCTCCTGTTATGAAAACCTGCATCAGACACGTACCATGCTGGTCCTGGTCTCCGGCTATTCGGGAGTGGGAAAGTCAGCGGTGGTCAAACAATTGCAGCGCCCTGTGACAGACAAAAACGGGCTGTTTATTTCAGGCAAGTTTGATCAATTCAAAAGAAATATACCCTATTTCGCCTTCATCGAAGCGTTTGATTATCTCTTGCGAAGCATACTCGCTGAAAGTGACGAGAAAATAAAAATCTGGAAAGAAAAAATCTGGGGCCTGTTGGGGGCCAATGCCTCCCTGATCAGTGAGGTCATTCCCAGCCTGGAATTCATTACGGGCAAACTGCCGCAACCGGAGAAACTTCCCCCGGCCGAACAGGAATTCAGGTTCAGGCTGGTGTTGCTTGACTTTATTTATTGTTTTAGTTCAGCGGACAAGCCACTGGTTATTTTTTTGGATGATTTGCAATGGGCCGACCTCCCTTCGCTGAATCTCATCGAACGGATCCTCTCCCTCCGCCGGTCGGAGGATCTTCTGATCGTGGGCGCTTACCGGAGCAATGAAGTCAATGAATTGCACCCCTTGTCGATGACCATCCATCAGATAAAAGGGGAACAGGTCAAGGTCATGGATATCCGGCTTCTTCCGCTGGACCAAAACACGACCATTCAAATTGTAGCGGATTCATTCGGAATGTCAGAGAGCCAGGCATCGGATCTTGGACTGCATGTTTACGCCAAAACCAAAGGCAACCCGTTTTTTATTAATCGTTTTTTGCAATCCCTTTACGATAATAAGTATTTGACGCTGGATGCCTCCCGGCAATGGACCTGGGACAGAAATAAAATTGAGAGCCTTTCTTATACGGACAACGTCATCGATCTGATGGCCAATGAAATGACCTCCTTGCCCGAAACGGGCAGGGCCGCGATGAAATATGCGGCTGTGCTTGGCAATACCTTTAACCTGAGCACCTTGTCGATGGTCATGGAACAAAACCAAAACCGGGTATACCAGTCTTTGCTTCCTGCGCTTAAGGCAGGGTACATCCTTCCCCTGGACCTGAATTACCGGGCCTTGTCGTTATACACGGAAGGGATCAACAAGGAATTTGAATCGGAATCGGAAAATTTATTCATCAATTTCAGGTTTTTACACGACCGGGTCCAGCAGTCCGCTTATGGACTGATTGCGCCCGGGGACCGCGAAGCCATGCATTTCAGGACCGCGAAAATTTTGTATTCGAGGTCCACGCCTGAAAAGCTGAATGATTTTTTGTTTGATATAGCCAATCATTTCAGCCTGAGTAAGAACCTGGTGTTTGAGCAGGGTGAAAAAAGATCCATTGCCGGTCTTTATTTAAATGCAGGGTCCAAGGCCAAAGATTCCACTTCATACGATGTAGCCGTAAAGTATCTGTCCGCTGCCCGGGATTTATTGCCGGATCAAAGCTGGCAGACGGATTATGAATTGACCTTTGCCGTATATTCCGCACTGGGTGAAAGCGAGTACCTGAACAGCAACCATGAAAAAGCGGAGTATTTATTTGAACAGATCCTCAAGTATGCCCGGACCAACCTTGAAAAATTAAAAATATATTACGTTCATTCGGCCCTCTACCTCAAAATCGGGAATACCAAAAAATCCCTGGAACTGGGACGGGAAGCGATGAAATTATACAACATTCATTTTCCTGAGAGTGAATGGGCGATCAAATCCGGGGCTTCCTGGGAAGTGGCCAAGTACCTGTTCTTATTTTCTACC
>CAYOPD010000124.1:0-11696 GCA_964405735.1 uncultured Saprospiraceae bacterium
TATCAGCTATCAGCTATCAGCTATCAGCTATCAGCTATCAGCTATCAGCTATCAGCTATCAGCTATCAGCTATCAGCTATCAGCTATCAGCTATCAGGATAAACGGCTGACTGCTGACTGCTGACAGCTGACTGCTGACTGCTGACTACTATTTTATCCTTACTTTTGCCCCTCATTTTATTTCGTAGTTAAAATGGTCAAAATAACTTTGCCCGATGGCTCCGTAAGGGAGTGTAAATCTGGCGTCACCGGACTTGAGATCGCCCGGTCTATTTCTGAAGGGCTTGCCCGCAACGTTCTTGCTGCTAAGGTCAATGGACAGGTATGGGATGCGACCCGTCCCATCAATGAGGATGCAACTGTTCAATTGCTGACCTGGAATGACCAGGAAGGCAAAAGCACCTTCTGGCATTCTTCAGCGCATCTCATGGCGGAAGCACTGGAAAACATCGTGCCAGGCACCAAATTTGGCATCGGCCCTCCCATCGAACAGGGATTTTATTACGATGTCGATACCGGTGACCGCACCCTGACAACGGCTGATCTTGCCGCCATCGAAACCAAGATGCAGGAGCTGGCCCGTCAAAACAATACCTATGTTCGCAAGGACATCTCAAAAGCAGATGCCATCCGGTATTTTACGGAAAAAAACGATCCCTATAAGATTGAACTTCTCCAGGACCTGGAAGACGGCCAGATCACCTTCTACAGCCAGGGCAATTTCACTGACCTCTGCCGCGGACCCCATATTCCGGATACGGGATTTGTCAAAGCCGTTAAGCTGACCGCCCTTGCAGGCGCTTATTGGAGGGGAGATGAAAAAAGGAAACAACTCACCCGGATATACGGCATCACCTTCCCTAAACAGAAAGAACTCACGGAGTACCTGACCATGATCGAGGAAGCCAAAAAACGCGATCATCGAAAACTGGGAGCTGAACTCGAACTGTTTATGTTTTCAGATCGGGTGGGTGCCGGCCTGCCCATATGGTTGCCCAAAGGCACCGCCCTCCGTTCCAGGTTGGAAGATTTCCTCAAAGCGGAACAGATTAAAAGAGGGTACCAGCCGGTGATCACCCCTCATATCGGAAGGAAGGAGTTGTATGTCACCTCCGGCCATTATGCCAAATATGGGAAAGACAGTTTCCAACCCATCCACACTCCAAGCGAAGGGGAAGAGTTTTTGCTTAAACCCATGAACTGTCCCCATCATTGTGAAATTTACGGGCACAAACCGCGTTCGTATAAAGAATTGCCTATCCGCATCGCTGAATTCGGAACCGTTTACCGATACGAACAAAGCGGTGAGCTGCACGGCCTTACCCGCGTAAGGGGTTTCACCCAGGATGACGCCCATTTGTTCTGTACCCCTGACCAGCTCAAACAGGAATTTATCGGAGTGATCGATCTTACCATGTTTGTGCTGAAAAAACTGGGATTCGACAATTTTACCGCCCAGATCTCCCTTCGGGACCCGGGGAATAAAGAAAAATACATCGGCAGTGATGAAAACTGGCAAAAAGCCGAAGCGGCCATCATCGAGGCTGCCGCTGAGGTCGGCCTGGAAACCGTGACGGTATTGGGGGAAGCTGCTTTTTACGGGCCCAAACTGGATTTCATGGTGAAAGATGCCATCGGGCGCAACTGGCAGTTGGGTACCATCCAGGTGGATTACAACCTGCCCGAACGATTCAAACTGGAATATATCGGAGCCGACAACCAGGCCCATCAACCGGTGATGATCCACCGGGCACCTTTCGGGTCCATGGAACGTTTTGTGGGCGTGCTGATTGAACATTGCGGGGGCAATTTCCCGCTCTGGCTTAGCCCCGAACAGTTTGTGGTCCTTCCCATCAGCGATAAATTCAACGAATATGCGAATTCGGTAAAAACCGATCTCATCGCAAGGGGTTTCAGGGGCTGGGTTGACGACCGCAGTGAAACCATTGGTAAAAAGATCAGGGACAACGAACTTAAAAAAATTCCCTTCCTTCTGGTTGTTGGTGAAAAAGAAGCCGTCAGTCATACCCTTTCCCTTCGCGAACATGGCAAAGGGGACCTGGGTACCATGACCCTCGATGCATTTGCCGAAAAACTGACCTCACAAATGGTTTGATCGGGCTATGTCGGCTTGGAGGTCATCGATCGTAAAACCATTCGGCCAGGTCATTCACCAGGCTGTGAAATCAATGGCGCTCCATGCAATAGCCGGTCAGCAAAAAGTTTTTAATTCCCTGATTCGCCGAGCAGAACTTACCGCTTTTGGAAAAGAGCATGGGTTTGAAAACATCAGCACCTATTCCGAATACCGGGAAAGGGTGCCCATCCGGGATTACGAAGGATTCAAGGACTACATTCAAAAAATTAAGGAAGGTGAACGCGACATCCTGTGGCCCGGAGCACCTTTATATTTTGCCAAAACGTCAGGTACCACATCCGGGGTCAAATACATTCCCCTGACAAAACAAAGCATGCCTTTTCATTTCAGCAGCGCCCGCAATGCGGTAATGAATTATGCCGCTCAAATCAATGATTTCAGTTATCTGGACGGCAAACTGATTTTTTTATCGGGCAGCCCGGAAACCTCCATGGCCGGGAGTATTCCTGCCGGGCGCCTTTCGGGCCTGGTAAATCGCCATATACCCGCATTATTCAAAATGAGCCAGTTGCCCAGTGATGCCACCAACCACATCGAAGACTGGGATACCAAAGTGGACGCCATCATCCGGGAATGTTTAGGAAAAGACCTTCGTCTCATCAGTGGCATCCCGCCCTGGGTGCAGATGTTTGCAGAAAAGGTTCTGCAGCAAACCGGCAAATCCCATATCAGGGAAGTCTTCCCAAATTTGAAATTGCTCGTCAGTGGAGGAGTCAATTTTGCACCTTATGAAGCCCATTTTGCCAGGTTATTCGGAAAGGATATGCCAAGGGTGGATACCTATCCCGCATCAGAAGGATTCATTGGATTTCAATACGAACCCGGTGATCCTGCGCTCATACTCAATACCCAGGCCGGAGTCTTTTATGAATTCATCACCCCCGGGGATCTGAGGAGTGGAAGCCCCCACCGGATCCCGCTCGAGGAAGTAAAAGCAGGAGTCACCTATGCCATACTCCTTTCCACCAATGCGGGTTTATGGACCTACAACATTGGTGACACCATCGAATTTGTGTCCCTCAGGCCTTACCGGTTCATAATCAATGGCCGGATCAGCCAGTACATTTCCGCATTCGGTGAACATGTGATTGAAAAAGAAGTGGAGACCGCCCTTTTGCAGACTTGTGAAAAGCACCATTGCACCGTGGAAGAGTTTACCGTGGCTCCCCAGGTGAGTCCGAAAGACAAAGGCAAACCATTTCACGAATGGTTTATCGATTTTACCAAAGCACCGGAAGATGTCCAGGCTTTTGCAAAGGAACTGGATGCCGCCATGTGCCGACAGAACATTTATTACCAGGACCTCATCGCAGGAAACATCCTGCGCATGTGCCTGTTGAGGACCGTGCGGCCTCATGGTTTCCGCGATTATATGCGGGATCTGGGCAAGCTGGGTGGTCAAAATAAAATACCCCACCTGCGAAATGACCGCATCGTGGCCGATGGGATGGAACCCTATCTTCGCCAGTAAAGGGGTGACCCGGAGTCACTTTGACTTGGAGTCACCCTTACACTTCGACTTCAGAGCTCCATGCGCCCTATTTCACCAAACCTCTCAAAATGTCATTTGGAGTGACCAGCCCTACCAATTCCCCATCACTGACTACGGGCAGGCAATGGATGCTGTGATTGAGAAAAATATCAATAGCGACTTCAATGCGGTCCGTGGGTTCCAGTTTGCCAAGCCTGGAGACCATAAGGTCCCGCGCTTTGAGATGGCCGGTTCCGTTAAGTTTGTTGCGGATTTCAGTCAATCCCGGTGAGTGCGGTTCAAATAGAAAAGCGATGTCCGACAGGCTGATGAGGCCCTTGAGGGTTTTAAATTGCACCACCGGTAAATGGCGGAATCCCTGGTTTTTGAAAATTTCCATGATTTTATCCAGGCCATCTTCTTCCGAAACCGTTACCAGGTTGGTCTTCATCACCGTATGCACCGGGGCATGCAAATCCATATTCTTTAATTTGCTGTAAACTTAAAAAGGATTGTCCAAATCGCTGCATGAAAACGTTGCGTCGGATCGGGTAAAGGCTGTTTTGAGGGGTTTCTTTGTCATTCCGGCGCACGGGATGAAGCCCCGGCATGCCCTAATCCTCAGAATATCAATCACCTGCGATGTAAATATTTCGGACGGATAAAAACAAAAATCCTTAAATTTGCAGCCCATGTTAAAAAACCGGACTTTGCTTCTGTTATTTACGGGCCTGCTCTCCCTGGCCTCCTGCAAAAGCGAGTTTGAAAAAGTCAGGACCAGCAACGATACGGATGCCATGTACAAGAGGGCGGTGGAGTATTTTGAAGAAAAAGAATATTCCAAGGCACAAACCCTTTTTGAACTGGTGGTCAGCAGTTTCCGGGGAAAGAAGGAATTTGAACAACTCAACTACCTCTTTGCCTATACTTATTTTCACCAACGGGATTATGTAGCTGCAGCTTCCGCATTTAAAAACTTTGCCAACACGTTCCTGTACAGCCCTTACAAAGAAGAGATGGATTATATGTACGCCTATGCCACCTATATGCAGTCACCCAATTTCCGGCTCGATCAGGGGCCCACGGTGAAAGCCATGGATGCGCTCCAGGCCTTTGTAAATACTTATCCCACCAGTGAAAGAACCAAGGAAGCCACGCGGCTGATGGATGAATTGAGAAAGAAACTCGAAGCGAAGGCCTTCAGCCAGGGTCAGCAATATTTCGACATGGGCCAATACCAGGCAGCCATCACCACTTATGAAAACGTACTGAAAGATTTCCCGGATACCCGTGAAGCGGAAAGCATCCGCTATACCATCAGCAAATCGGGTTTTCTATACGCTGAAAAAAGCATCTTCGAAAAAAAGGAAGAACGTTACCAGGATGCCATCAAATATGCAGAAACCTTCATCTCCAAATTCCCTAAAAGTAAATACCGGGGTGAAGTCCAGGATTTTATACAAATTTCAAAAAGCAGATTAAATCAAATAAAAAATGTCGGACATTAAAAACAAAGTGCAGGGCATCGATCCCAACGTAAAAGCCCGTGACATCAAAGCGATGAGTGAAAAAATCGGCAACCTTTATGAGGCGATCTCCATCATCTCCAAAAGGGCAAACCAACTCAACATGGAGGTAAAAAGGGAATTGCAGTCCAAATTGGAGGAATTTGCAGTCAGCTCGGATACCATCGAGGAAGTACACGAAAACAAGGAGCAAATCGAGATCTCCAAGTTCTACGAAAAACTGCCCAATCCCGCCCTCCTCGCGACCGAAGAATTTCTGCACAACCGGTTATCTTTTCGTTACGGAGAAATCCAGGCTCCGGAGGATGCCCTGCCCCTCCCTGAAGGCAAGGTTTAATCCCGCTAAGTTCCCGCCCGGATGAACCTTGCCGGTAAAAAAATTCTATTGGGAGTCAGCGGCAGTATTGCAGCTTATAAGGCTGTGATCCTGCTCCGTTTCCTGCAGAAATCCGGCGCGACGGTCAGGGTGATTATGACCCGGGGAGCGGTTGATTTTGTCGCCCCACTCACCTTTGAATCCATCAGCCATCACCCGGTTTACATCGAAAACAGCACCAATCAAAGCTGGAACAATCATATTGAACTCAGCCTCTGGGCAGATTTGTTTTTGATCGCTCCAGCCTCAGCCAACCTGATCGCCCGAATGGCCGCCGGCATGGCCAACGATATGGTGACTGCCTGTTACCTGGCCAGTCGGGCTCCGGTTTGCCTGGCTCCTTCCATGGATGTGGACATGTGGCACCATCCTGCGACAACACACAATATTGAGATCCTGCAATCGCGTTCCGTGCAAATCATTCCCGTGGGATATGGCCCCCTCGCAAGCGGGCTAACCGGCGAAGGAAGGATGGCCGAGCCCGAAGAGATCATTGAATTCATCACCCGTTTCCAGTCCCCGGCGGCTCAGACCCTTGCCGGCAAACGGGTAATGATCACGGCGGGCCCTACGAAGGAAGCCATTGACCCCGTAAGATTTATCAGCAATGCCAGCACCGGTAAAATGGGCATTGCTATAGCCGATACCCTTGCCGCCAGGGGCGCTGAAGTGCAATTGGTCCTGGGCCCGGTGTCGATCAAACCCATACATCCCAATGTAAAAATCCATCCGGTGACTAGTGCGGCCGAGATGTACCAGGTGGCAGGCCAATATCATGGCCAGAGTGAAATCAGCATTTTCTGCGCAGCCGTGGCGGATTTCCGTCCTGCGGAAATGGCCCTCGAGAAAATAAAAAAGACCGGTGCGGGGCTCACCCTGAAACTGGTCAAAAACCCCGATATCGCGCTCGAACTCGGCAAAAAGAAAAAAAGCCATCAGATACATGTCGGTTTTGCCCTCGAAAGCGGGATAGGAGAAACCCAGGCCCGCGAAAAACTGGAAGCTAAAAATTTTGATTTGATCGTGTTGAATTCCCTTCAGGATGCGGGAGCCGGTTTTGGAACGGATACCAATAAAACGACCTTTTTTCTCAAAGGCAATAAAACGCGGAAATTCGGGTTAAAATCCAAAGAAGCCGTGGCCGCGGATATCGCCGATGCCATCGAATCGCTTTTAAAAAAAGTAAAAATATGAAGAAATACCTGATGATCTTTTGGGGATTGGGGCTTGCTGCGACCCTCACGGCCCAGGAGCTGAATGCCCAATTCAAGGTATCCACGCCCAAATTGCAAAACACGGACCCCGCTGTATTTCGGGACCTGGAAGAAGATGCCAGGCAATTCATCAATACGCGAACCTGGACAAACGACAAATTTGCAAACCAGGAGCGCATTAAATGTAATTTCCTGCTGACCATCAAGGATGAGCTGGGCTCCAATACCTTTAAGGCCGACCTCACCGTCGCCGCCTCAAGGCCCGTGTTTGGCAGCAATTACGAAACGACCCTCATCAACTACATCGACAAGGAGATCACCTTCAATTATGAACCCAACCGTCCGCTGAATTATGTGCAAAACTCCTATACCGATCAGTTCACGGCCATCCTTGCTTTTTACATCAACATCATCCTTGGCCTGGATTATGAAAGTTTTGCCCTGAACGGGGGAAACGATTATTTCCTGATCTGCCAGAATATCGTGAACCAGATTCCGGCGAATGTCAATGCCTCAGGCTGGAAAGCCGGTGACGGCAACCGCAACCGGTATTGGTTGATCGAATCCATCCTTAGTCCGCGATTAAGGCCCATGCGCCAGGCCTGGTACCAGTATCACCGGCTTGGCCTGGACCTGATGCATCAGAATGCCGCCGAAGGCCGTCAGGCCATTCAGCGAGCAATGGAGTCCATCGACCTGGCCAAAAGAAATTATCCGGTAGGCAACTGGATCCAATTGTTTGTCGATGCCAAGACCAATGAACTGGTTGAGATTTTTAAAAAGGCGGAGAAACCCCAGCAGGACCTTATCTTCAATATCCTCAACCGCCTCGAACCTTCATCTGCTTCCAAATACCAGGCCATCTACCAGTAAATTCCGGTGAAGTCACTTGCCATTTTCGCTTCGGGCCGGGGCAGCAATGCTAAAAACATCATCCGCTATTTCCGGCAATCCAAAGACATCAGCATCCGGCTGATCGTATCCAGTCACGCGGAAGCGGGCGTGCTCGATATCGCCCGGGAAGAAGGCATCCCTTTCCTGGTACTGGATAAAAAAGAATATTACGGTTCCGGAGAAAGTTTGATGAAAGCCTTATCCAAACATCAAATCGACGGCATCGTACTGGCAGGTTTCCTCTGGCTCGTCCCCACCTATCTGATAGAAAGGTTCCCCCATGCCCTGATCAATATCCATCCCGCCCTGCTCCCTAAATACGGGGGCAAGGGAATGTATGGAATGCACGTCCATGAAGCCGTCTGGAAAAACAAAGAAAATCATACCGGCATCACCATCCACGAAGTGAATGAACGATATGATGAAGGAAAGATCCTTTTCCAGGCGACCTGCGTTTTGTCCCCCCTGGACATGCCGGAAGATATTGCCCGGAAGGTCCATGAACTGGAATATGAGCATTATCCAAGGGTGATCGGGGAATATTTTATAGGGGTGAGGGATGAGGTTTGAGGAATGACAACAACCCTCAATCCTCAATCCTCAATCCTCAATCCTCACCTCTCCCCTCACTCATTGTTCGGGAGGAGCTGAGCTCCGGCCTTTCCACCACTCTCCTCTCCCGATGCCTATGCCTATGGGACCTAACCTCTCTCCTCTAACCTTCCCATGACCTATGTCAGTGTCACCCCTGATTTTAATAAAATCCCCTTTTTCCACAATCGCTTATCTCTGCACTAAAATTAGACCTTATGAAAAAATCGACTTCCAAAAAACCCTCGGTCAAGGCCCCCAAATATGTCTACTTTTTTGGCGGAGGCAAGGCCGATGGCAATGAATCCATGAAAAATTTATTGGGCGGCAAGGGCGCCAACCTGGCCGAAATGGCCGGCCACCCTGGACTGCGGCTGCCTGTACCTCCAGGTTTCACCGTGACCACGGAAGTCTGCACCTATTATTACGATCATCGCAAAACGTATCCACCCACCCTGGAATCCGAAGTGAAAAGCAGCATCTCAAAAATGGAAAAACTCACGGGTAAGGTTTTCGGCGATCTCAAAAATCCCCTCCTCCTCTCCATCCGGTCCGGTGCAAGGCGCTCCATGCCCGGCATGATGGAAACCGTACTCAACGTCGGACTCACAGAAAAAACCATCCAGGGCCTCATCGAACAATCGGGGGGCAACGAACGCTTTGCTTATGACGCCTACCGCAGACTCATTATGATGTATGCCGATGTGGTGATGGAAAAAGGGGCCGGCATCGAGATTAAAAACGGAAAAGGCATCCGCAAACGCCTCGACGAAAAACTCGAAGCCCTGCGCAATTCCAAGAACTATCCCAGCGATGACTTGATACCCGCTGCGGACCTGAAGGAACTGGTCAAGGATTTTAAAACCACCATCAAATCCTCCCTCGGAAGAGCCTTCCCTGAAGATCCCTGGGAACAACTTTGGGGAAGCATTGGGGCCGTGTTCAGCAGCTGGAACGGTAAACGCGCCGTGGAATACCGCCGCATAGAAAAAATTCCGGATGCCTGGGGTACGGCTGTAAATGTACAATCCATGGTCTTTGGCAATATGGGCGACGACAGCGCCACCGGTGTGGCGTTTACCAGAAACCCGGGCAGCGGGGAAAACCGGTTTTACGGTGAATACCTCGTCAACGCCCAGGGCGAGGATGTGGTTGCCGGAATCCGCACTCCTGCCCCAATCAACGAATATTCAAAAAACGACCAGAGCAAGCATCTGCCATCCCTTGAAAAACGGATGCCCCACTTATACAAAGAATTGTATGGCTACCAAAAAAGGCTGGAACAGCATTATAAGGATATGCAGGATATCGAGTTTACCATTGAAAAAGGAAAACTTTATATGCTTCAATGCCGTGTTGGAAAGCGGAATGGAATCGCTGCTGTACGCATGGCCACTGAAATGCATACACAAAAGTTAATCGACATGGAAACAGCAATCCGGAGGGTATCCCCCAATCAACTGGTGGAATTATTGCTTCCAATGCTCGACCCTAAAGTGGAACTGGTGACCAAACCCATAGCCAAAGGCCTGCCTGCAGGCCCGGGAGGAGCGGTCGGAAAGGTGGTGTTTTCTTCGGAAGAAGCCGTAGCCTGGAGCCTGAAAGGCGAAAAAGTGATCCTCGTACGGGAAGACACCTCACCGGAAGATGTGGACGGCATGCACAAATCCCAGGCCATACTGACCACTAAGGGAGGCATGACTTCGCATGCGGCCCTCGTAGCCCGGGGTTGGGGAAGATGTTGTATAGTCGGTTGCAGCGATATTGAAATCCATCACGAATCCAAAACGTTCAAAACCAAAAGCGGCATTACCATTCGGGAAGGAGATTGGATCACCCTCAATGGAACCAAAGGCCTGGTTTATCATGGTCAAATCAACCTGATCGCCACTGACCTCGAGAAAAACAAATCCTACAAGGACCTGATGAAACTGGTCGACAAGGTAAAACTGATGGGAGTCCGCACCAATGCCGATACCCCCAAAGACGCAGCCCAGGGCCTGGCTTTTGGGGCTGAAGGAATCGGCCTTTTCCGGACGGAACATATGTTTTACGGGGAAGGCAGCGACCGGCCACTGTTTTTATTGCGCAAAATGATCATGAGCAAAAGCGAACCCGAACGCAGGACTGCGCTCAGTGAGTTGTTTGAATTCGTGAAGAAAGATACCAAAGCAACCATGGCGGTCATGGCCGGCCACCCGGTCACCATCCGCCTCCTCGACCCGCCGCTTCACGAATTTGTACCGCACGACAGTGAAAAACTGCACCAACTGAGCAAAGAACTCGGCATCAGCATGGGGATCCTTCGCAGGAGGGTATTGGCCCTCCACGAAAACAACCCCATGCTAGGCCACCGCGGCGTACGCCTGGGCGTCAGCTATCCCGAGATCACCGAAATGCAGGTCAGGGCCATCCTGGAAGGGGCCGCCGAACTTATCCAGCAGGGCAAAAAGGTTTTCCCGGAAATTATGGTGCCGGTCACCTGCACGGCCAATGAACTGATCCACCAGAAAAAGATCGTGGACGCCATTTATAAGGAAGTCTGCACAAAAATGAAAATCCGCAAGATTCCCTATTCCTACGGCACCATGATCGAGATCCCCCGCGCGGCCCTCAAAGCGGGCCATATGGCTGAGGTCGCCGATTTCTTCAGCTTTGGCACCAACGACCTTACCCAGATGAGCTTTGGCTTCAGCCGGGATGATGTCGGTGGCTTCCTGCCGGTTTACCTGGACCAGGGCATCCTCAAAGACGATCCTTTCCAGACCATCGACCAGGAAGGAGTGGGTGAACTGATTAAATTGGGAACAGAAAGGGGCAGGGTCATAAAACCCAACCTCAAGGTGGGCATCTGCGGCGAGCATGGAGGCGATCCGGAGAGCGTCAAATTCTGCCACCGCATCGGTATGACCTATGTAAGCTGTTCTCCCTTCCGCGTACCCATTGCGAGACTTGCGGCGGCCCAGGCGGCGCTGGAGAATCCAGTCAAATCGGTGAAGAAAAAATAAAGCTTACCTCTAATATTGCCATAGGCTTCTTACTATCAGGAAGTCTATGGCATTTTTTGTTTTAAAATTATACGCCAATCTGTGCACGTAGGCTCGCTGCTCATTGCTCATTGCTCATTGCTCACCATTCACAGCCCGATTTTTCATCATCCTTAAAAAATGAGGACATTGCCTGATAATCGTTTGTTGCTGGCTACAAACGGTTATATTCGGCTACAAACGGCAACAAACGGTTAATACCGGCTTATACACGATTTCCCGGGCCAAATATTAAAAAAACATGATCTAATCACTTGAAAATTATTGGTTTAGGACTTATTTTAGCGATGGAGCGGATTGAATACCAAGACTGAATCTGTTCTACTTATACCATACTTATCAGATGAATGACCACTATGAAGATCTTTATATACCCAGTTGAATCCCAAGGCCAAAAATTTATTGGCATCCGGACTGAA
>CAYOPD010000125.1:0-11671 GCA_964405735.1 uncultured Saprospiraceae bacterium
TCTTTTTTAAGCCGCCGGGCCAGGTGTCCGCCGATAAATCCGCCGCCGCCTAATACAAGAATATGTTTCATACAGGTTATTATACTAAAAAGTTAATGCAGTTAATTTTTTCTGCTTTTTTGTTGTTCCTCATTCTCCATCGATCTTTTAAGCGAATCATCGATACGTTTTAACAGGAAGAGAAGTTCCGCATACATTCGTTGTAAGGCATAGAACATCCCCCTTTTTCCATCGAGGATTCCCCGTTTTACAAAAAGCGTATACCCCAGGACCAAAAAAGGAGTTAAAACGGTTTTCATTCTCCATCGGTCCACTCCGACAGGGTGATATCCCGGGGCATGCAGCTTTTCATATTCCTGGTCTGCGTACAGATTCTGGGAATCCAGCCATCGTTTTAAAGGCTTGTGATCATCGTGCAAAACAGGTTGTTTTAACATTCCCGTCCGGCCGTTTACGTGTAAAAACTGAGCATGTCCATCCATGCCATACCAGCATTTCCGCTTATCATATAGGATAATCCTGGGAGGTAAGGTGGTTCCGCGTAGCGGGTGACCATAGATACAGTAGATAAATGCAGCTGAATAAGCATCCAGGTTTAGCTCGAGTTGCTCGATTTCTCTTAGTAAAGCGTCAGAGATCTGGTAATCCGCATCAAGGGACAAAATCCAGTGATGATTCGTCAGCGTATGACCGTGATTCCACTGGTTCATGAGATTGTCAAATTTCCGTTCACAGATCCGGACATTGGGATACGTGGAGGCAATGGACTGGGTCCTGTCCGTACTGATACTGTCCAGTAAAATCACCTCCTTGAATTTTATTAACCGGGACAGGGTACGGTCAATGTTATCTTCCTCATTAAAGGAGATGACAATCGGGGTGATGATGTCAAAATTTTTCTGCGTGCTCATAAAGACCCGGCTTGGTCGGTGATCATACGGTACATGTCTTCATACCGTTTAATGAGTGCTTTCTCGCCGAAATGGGAATGCACCAGGGAAGGCGCTTGCTCCCGTATCCGTTCCCTTTCTCCGGGGTTTTCATGGATATAACGGATCATTTTCTTCCAGTCCTCCAACCGGGCAGGCACAACCCAACCCAGGTTATTTTCGATTACATAGGCACTGGAGCCAACGTTTTCAGAAATTAATATCGGGGTGCCTACGCTCAGGGACTCCATGACAACGTTACCAAAGTTTTCCGTCCTGGATGGCAAAACCAACAAATCAGCTTTCGCCAGGCAGTTCCATTTTTCCGCGCCTTCCAGGCTGGGAGACCAATTTATGGCAGAGGGATGATTCACCTGCGTTTTAAGCTCCTCCAGATAAGCAGGGTCTCCGGATCCCACAATATCCAACCGGAAAGGTATACCCAGCGAACGATCAAAAACGTCCAGCAGAAACTCAATATTCTTGACCGGATGAATTCTGCCCATGAACACCACTTTGAGCTCCGTGGCGTTCAAATCACGGGAATACGTTGTTTGCGGCAAAGAGATGAGGTTAGGGATCTGAACACACGCAGATTTTTTGAACAAGTACATCAGTTCGGCTTTTTCTTTGCCGGAAGTCACATGAAAAATAAGATTATGCAATAACCAACGGCCGAACAGCCGGTGGAACCATTTCTTCAGCCATGCATTTTGATGCGTAAAGGAAAAAGCGGATAATGTGCCTCGAGTGGATAAAACAGGCCTGATTCCTTTAATCCTGCAGATCATTACGGCGGGGATGGCTACCATGTTCCACCAGGCATGAATGTGAATCACATCATACTGGCGAGCCTTACGCCAAAACTTAAGCAAAAGTCCGGGACTGAAATTAGACTGATCTTTCGTCCAGCGTGAAAAGTAGATCACCGAAACATGATCAACCTCATGTCTTTTTCCTGTTTCGACATCTAATTGCGTCACACCATTGGCATTCGTTGTCAAAACCGTCACGTCATGGTGGTTTCTTACAAGCGCCTCGCACAAGAGGGATACGGAATAGGTAGGGCCTCCATATACCCAGGCCGGCTTATAGGCCGGTATAATGTGGAGTATTTTCAAGAAAAACGTGGTTCCAGGTGAATGGGAATTATAGCCCTGGTTTTAGGTGCCGGCACGAATATGACAACCTCCAATGGAAAAAAATTCCCATGTGCCATGGGGCTGATTGACTCAAGCATGATCCACAATACTTTTGGGTCCAATCGGAAGTAATGATTCCATATCCGCTGTGATTCTTTCGAAAACAGGGGTTCAGGAGATAACATGCACCAGCGCGGTTTTTTACTAGCTATAAGGGGCAGCACTGTTATGTTCAACCTATTGATACTGGATGCCATGAACGGTTATTTGCCGGATGGGAAATGAAGAGATTTATTCCGAATACACCAGCGTACCCATAAAATTTACTTTGTTACGGGCTCGTACGACCTTTGGAGAATTCATTCTTTGGGATGCCTTCCGATAGTAAGGTTCGATACACGTTGATATATGCCTGGCAGCTGGTTTCCGCATCAAACCGGGAAACATTGTTTAGGCCCTTCTGTAGCAGTTCATTTCGGTAGGGTTCATCCTCCATAAGTCGTATAATAGCAAGTCGTATTTCCGAAACGTCGGATGGATCCTGAATAAAAACCGCTCCGTCGCCGGCAATTTCCGGCAGAGAAGCTTTTCGAGAGGTTATCACTGGTCTGCCCGCCGCCTGTGCTTCGATGACCGGCATGCCAAATCCCTCATACAGGCTGACAAAAGTGACAACATCCGCCATTCGGTAGGCCTCCAGTATTTCGGTAGGGGTAGCCTCATGTTTATGCGTGTACCGTACCCCGAGAGTACCAATCCATTTTAACTGTTCGTCGGAGAGGGGCCCGATAATCGACATCGTATACGGGAGGTCTTTCAATGCTTTGATCACCGTCTTCCAGTTTTTATGGGGATTTGTACCTACCTGCAACACAATTTTATTTCCGGGTACCGGTGTTATTGCTTGGTGCCTTAAACCCAATGGTACCGGGTTGTATATGGTCACCACCTTTTCTGCCTGTCCCGCCGGTAAAACCTGTCCAAGCATATTCCGCGTAAATCGGGAAACGGTGGTGATAGCTCCTGCGAACTTCGCCGGCCATTGCAAATACCATTTACCATAGATCCACCTGCGAATTCCCTTCATGCCGGAATAATGGCCAATGTCATGAATCGTCAGAATACTTCGCCGCGCCGGAAGGAAAAGGGCTAACCAATACATATCACTGGTAATATGAAAAAGGTCTGAACCAGTTGCTTTAATCCGCCGGTAGTTATACCAAAATCCCTTATGCTCCTGATAGATATACCGGTCTACATCCATTTTTTCGGTGAACATAGCATAGAGATCGGAAAAGATACCCTCCACACTTTTACCTCCCCGCGCCGGATCCCGGATAATGAGCAGAACTTTCATATCGAGTAACCTGCTACTCCGGGTTGGTTCCGGAAAAGAGCTGATTCATCATGCTCAGATTATACGATATAGGCCATTCCAGAGCCATTTCCCGACTCCTTGACTTCATTTTTTTCCATTCACTTTCAGGCATACCCAAAGCTTGTTCCAGTATGCTCATCAAAGCAGCATGATCTCCGTCCGGGTAAAGAAAGCCATTGATGCCTGGCTGAATCCGCTCCAGTGAACTTCCCGCCGCATCCGAAGAAATAACCGGAACGCCGCAACTCAGACTTTCCAGAATAGAATTGGGGAACGGGTCCTCGTGTGAGGTATGCAGGGTAAAATGAGCTTCATTGAACAAACGGGGAAGATCCTGGATTTCGACCCAACCCAGATGCTCTACATAGCCATCAAGTCCCAATGCCACGATCATCTTTTGCATCTCAGGGAGATCATCTCCCGTGCCGGCAATTCGATAGCGGAAATTTGATTTCCCCCTTTTTATCAGGTCCGATAAGGCCTGCAAGGCAACATCTTGTCCTTTATGGTTAAAATCGATTCGACCGACTGCCAGCAAAATCACTGGTCCTCCTCTTTTATCCGGGATGGAATCCGGCATGGGGCAAAACACCGTATGATTGGTCGTAAAGGGAAAATTGATAACCCGATTTCTATCCAAAGCAAAGTATTCTATCGATCTTCTGACACCTACCTCGCCCGTAACGAAAAGTCTTCCTTTTCCGGAGGGGCTAAAAACAAATTGAAGCCATCGCTTCTTCATGACCTGGATGAAAGTCACCCCGGGTTTTCTGGGTGTATCCGAAAAAACGCCAAATGATACCTTCCGCAACCGTAAAATAGTAATCAGGATAACATATAAAAAGTTGTCCCAGCCGGCAATGACAAAATGGTGTTTCTTAAATATTGCCGTTAAAATTAACCTCAGATCCAGGCCCATCAGGTTCTTTGCCAGGACGATGGTGGTATATTCCCCGGTACTCAGGCTTTTCCATGGATGGGATTCCAAAACGAGTTTCCGGTAATAAACGACAAGCTCAAATCTGCCGTCCGCATGAATATGCTGAAAAAGGTAATCATGATAGTACGTATAATGATTGGTGACCCAATATAACCTCGATCCGGGTGTTCTTTGCTCCATCGATCAGCTCTTTTTCCGTTGGTACGCAAAACAATTTCCATCCCGCGCGGTTAACTGAAATCCCCTCTCCAGAATCGACCGGCTCACTTGTTCCACAGAGAATGGTTGACCCTGATACTCGCAGGCATGCAGTTCAGCAAATATCCAATCACATTTCTGAAGTGCATCTTGATCTTCCATGATGATTTCAATTTCAGCGCCTTCAATATCCATAACCAATGTAATGGAATCCAGATTATTGTCTTTCAGGATTGCAGCCAGGGATGTGCTCTCAACCAGTTCACCGCCCTGGGTAGCAATCTTCCCTGTCAGATTTTCGCCCTCTTTCCATATAAAGGAAACCGGTTGCCCTGAATAATGAATTGCCTTTTGAATAATGGAATAAGGGTGTTTCGCAAATGATTTCAGATTGTACCGGATAGCAGGGATCAGGGAAGGATTCGCTTCCACGCAAATGAACGGTTGAGTCATCCGGCTCAAAATGAGTCGGGAAATGATGCCAAGGCTTGCACCCAGTTCCACAACCGGTCTGTCCGTTGGCAACCATCGTCGGATTAACCGTGCTTCCGCACTTTCATAGAGATTCCAAAAGACTGCTGCTTTCACCTTGTCCGGCAGGTAAGGATTACGCAAATTCACTTGGACGCCATGAAAATCAGCATCTGGCCAGACTTTTGAAACCACGCGTCCGACGGATGGCATTGTCAACAGCAAGCTAATCGTTCGTTTTATCCAGGGAATTATCAAGATCGCTCCAATGAATCCTTATTCATTTACTTGTCGATTCCAATTTGGCTTACAGAATTCACTAAAATCACTAGAGAAGATACCCTCGCGATCCCAGAACCAGGTAAAAAACACGCCACTATACCCCTATAACCGGTTTGCTTTCAGACTATGACCTGCTTTTCTGAAATTGCTACACGCGGGTAATCGAATTTTTCAATGGCTCCGTATATACTTAAGAATCGTAAAAATTGCATATTACTGTTTAAGTATCCCCTTTTGACGCAACAGGTTCAGTATACTTTCAACACGGGTATCGGATGTATGACCCGTCATAACTTTGCGATATCCTTGCCCGGCAATAGCCATCCGTTCATGCTCATGGCTCAGGTAATAATTGGCTTTCTCGACCATTTCCGCTTCGCTCGAATAAGCCTCCGCTTCGATTCCTTCCCTGAAGAGCTCCAAAAACTCGGGTGTACGCTCATGCAACAGAAAACCACCCGCCCCGGGAATGTGAAAGGTCCTTGAGGTGATCTGATCTCCGCTGCTGGCATTCCCGCCGGCCTCCGACAAGATGCCGAGGTTTATTTTGGAAGAATTGATGGCCAGGGCGTATAGATCGCCACTGACACGCCTGGATTGAATATGATTGGTTAGCGCAGCTGATTTAGCAGTTTGCCAGTATCCACCCCATATTTTAAGGGAATAACCATCGAGATGCCGGGCTAAATACGTTAGCACCCTTTCCTTTTTTGGCGAATAGCTGCCGATAAACGAATAATCACACTTCAGCGCTTCAATCCTATATATGGAAGGATCAAGCGGACGGTGAATATCCGGATCGATACAATGCTGAATCAACGCAACCGAAGTGTAGCCAAAATGTTGCTTCAGATCTTCTATCCCGAAACTTTTGGTGGTAAAGACAAAATCATACCAGGGGATGCAGGAAGGAATATTCCTTCCATGATCAAACAGACTGACATCCGGGTAAATACAAATCACCGGAACTTGTCTTTTTTTGATTTCCTGAAGCGTCTTCTCACGGACAGAATACCCCTTGTAGATACACACCAAATCCGGCTCAAATAAATCCAGTTCTTCGAGAAGGGCCTGGTTATAATCAGCTGTAAAAACCGGGGAACCCAGTTTACGGGCCAGCTTAGAAACTCCCGTCCGTATTTCCGAGGGGATAAACATGTAATTGTCCACGATGGAAATAAGATGGCCCGCTCTTGAAAACGCCCGAAACAAAGAGCCGTCATCAGACCCCCTCCATTGGTTACCGATACAGAGGATCTTGTATTTTACAGGTCCCATTTGAACACATACTTCAGCAGCAGTCGCATACCGTAGATGAATAAAAGCAATTTAAATACCCCATTGATGTAGCTCGCCACACTGATCTCACTCACCAATAATGTGCCGAGGTAAAGGATCATAAACCATAAGAGATAAAAGGGTGTCCTTCGGCTGGCCCGGATAAACCATTTGTACAGCGAGGAGATTAAAAATCCAAACAGGGCCAGAAAAACAAACCCATAACGACCGAAATCAGCGTAAGCATCACCGATCGGACCCAGGGTAGAGGAAGTGAATTTGGTTAACCGTATACCGGTGTAGGCTTTAAAGTACTCCTGCTGACCTACGATGGGCTTGTCCGGCCATAATATTCTGGGTATAAAAGCCACGAGTGTGTTTTTAATAGTCACCTCTCCATTACCAAAACTCCGGCGCTTGGGCACATAATCCATACAATAGGTCACCAGCATTCCCTGGTTGAGCCGGTAGGCCATCTGAACCAGGTTGGCTTGCTTAAACAACTGATCAAACTCCACGGCGTTTTTACGCACGAGGGAAAGGAAGAGCTCTGGATCCTGATTGATTTCCCTCGTTTGCCTGGCTGAAAATTCGCTCTGACGGATATCCCAGGTCTCCTTACGGTATTGGGTCTTCGACATCTGCAGCACGGCAATCATCCAGACAGCGACACCAAAAAATAAAAATTTAAGCGGTAAAACCATTCTGATGGGATACCGTGTCGTATATACAACCGTAACCGAAAAGATCCACAGGATCACCGTTCCGATCATCCCGTTGAGCAGGGTGGTAGCAATAATCAATAACAACCCACTGCCAAACCAAATCCACTTGTACCGGTACGGGATGAATATAAAAAGGCAGATACTCAGCAATAACAAATGCGCGAGCATAAAAAAGAGAAGGCTGAGACTGATCGGCACATATACCTGAAAGATCCAAAAAAATGCTCCTGCTATAAAAAGCGCGATGGCCATATTTTGTTTCCCGGTATATTTTTCGGTCAACCTCTGAACAGTATCCTGAATGTAACGGTCCCATAAGTTGCTGGACCAAAGCGGAGTAGTCACCAATAGCACAAAGGCAAGGGTAGCAGGCACGGCATAGATAAAATAGTCCTCATACGGCACCGCCATCACGCCTCTGATCGTATAGCCGATCAGGGGAAATACCAGCCACTGGGTCGTGGCGAGGAGGGCCAGCCACTCAAGAAAAACAAACTTCTGCCCTAACCGGTGAAGAAAAAGAAGCAATAAAAATATTTCCAGCCCGATGATACCCGATGCCAGCAGGTTGGGTTGCCAGGTGAGGATGGCAGCAGTCGTCAATAACCCGGTCCAAATCACCAGCTTCATGCTATGGCGGGTGTTTGGTTTAATTTACGGTGAAGTATAATAACCAAAAAGAGTAGCTGTGACCCTGATGAAATCATCATCGCCACCGCGGCGCCCCACATGCCCATCACCGGGATAAGCATAAGATTAAAGACCAAATTGATACCCGCACCCAATGCATAATGATACAGGATATAGCGCGTCATCCCTGTGGCATATACTACTTGCTCCGGCAGAAACACCGAAGCCAATAACAAATTGGCAAAACCCAGCGCAGGAATAAGGGCGAAGGCAGGCTCATATGCCCTGGAAAGAAAAATGCTCCCGATCCAGGGATAAAGAAATCCCATCCCCAAAACCAGGACAAGACCTCCGGTCAAAAAGTACCCCAGCCTTTTCCGGGTAGCCTGGTACAACGCCCGGTATTGCTCCGGGTCTCTGGCTTGCTGGAAAACCGGGGCATTCAAGTAGGCTACTAAACCACCGCTGACCATAACAAACAACTTTGCACCTAATCCATAAGCAGCTGAATACATCCCCACTTCATCTTTTTCGCAAAACAGGTCCAGCAGGTACCGGTCAGCATTATTGACAATCCACACCAGTACCGGCAGTGCAATCAAAGGGCGTACATAGCGGACCAGGTTTCGAAATTTTGGTGATCGCCATATTTCCGTAATGCCCATCAGGGTGAGTTGCTGGTTGGGTTTGAAGCTGAGAATACCCAAAAGCACCACGATTCCCTCCGCCAGGATGAAAATGACCCAGAGAGCGGTGTATTCCCGGTTCATGCCGCTGAATAATATGGCCAGCATAATGAGTATAGACAAAACCGGGCTGATGACCTGCAGGATGGATTGCAGCGTGGTATAGCCACGGATATTGATGTGAGCCATTTGGAGACCGGAAAGCGTATTGGTGATCACCTGTCCTAAGATCAGCGCCATGAGCATAAAGGAGATCAACCCCGAAAGGACGGTGAGGCCCAGTAAACTGAGTGCCAAAAGTCCCAACCAAATAAACAGTGATCGATAATAGGTAAAAAGTTCATGGCCGGGTTCGCCATGAAATTCATGTCTGAAGGATTGTATGGTCGGGTTTGCCACCAGGGTCGTATAAAAAGTAACAGCACTGGACGCTATAAAATAGGTTCCGTAAGCAGATGGGGCGAAATAGGTGGCAATCAGCTTATTCAATCCAATGGCCATGAGCGCGGCCAATCCCTGCAGGAAAATGAATTGATATCGTCTCGGATCCTGCCGGATCTTACGTCCCTGTATCACCGACGAATAGCCTTAAACAAAATATTCTGCGACAATTTGATATCGAAATGTCCGCTTTCAGCCGCATGCAAGAGCCGTAATCCGGAAGAGCCAATCTCCCATATTACCCGCCGGATCAGACTCATGAATCCATGGACGATGGGTTTATCTTCATAGCTTTCAAACATGGCAAATCCTACCGTTCTGCATAACTGGGCCAGGGACTTGTGTGTATAGGCCATCTCATGTGTCAGGTCAGAATACCGGATCTTTGATCCAAATATCCCTTCCGCGTTGGGTACATGAAGGACCACAAAGCCGTTTGGCCTCAGGACACGATATATTTCTTTCATCATCCCGATAGCTTCCTCGCGATCAAAATGTTCCAACACATCCAACAGGAGAATGGCGTCATAGGTACCGGGTTCAGTCGATCGGATCGCTTCCCGGATATCCGCCTGCCTGACCTGAGGGATCCCAAACCGGTGAGCCGCCTGTATACTTTCCATGGAGATATCTACTCCGGATATTTGCGCAAATCCATGATCCAGGAATACCTTGACATATCCTCCTATACCACAACCTAAATCCAGAATCCGTAAGCTCCTGCCCCTTGGAAAGCAGCGCCGTATCAGATATTTCCCATAAGGCTTGAAAAGTTCATAGCTCTCCCGCGTCACATCACGGCCGAATGAAGTGGCGTAACTCGCATAGATTTCCGATTTCCAGGGCTTCATGGTTCTTCCTGACTATGTCAATGGGTAGATGACAACTGTACTTTTCGCAGCCCTTCTCCCCCGCCTAAATCTCCGAAGCTGCGGACATTCATCTGCTTGGGCTCGTTTCGCTCATTATAAAAAGGTGGATCGCTTGGCGAAGCATTTTTATAAAAATTCCCGGTGGAAGAGATAAAACTGGCGGGGTCATCTTTCCAGCGGATCCGGTTACGATCGTCACCAACACCCGAGGCACCAAAAAAATTGTTGATCAAGACCAGGTGCCCCATCCCGTTTTGTATGACGTACCCGTCCCCGGGCTCACCGGAAAACCGGTTATTAACCATCGTGACAAACGAAGGATTGGTAGATAGGGTACTGTTGAAAAAAGCTTTCGAATGCTCACTGTAGTTATTGGCAATATATACGCCGCATAACAGGCAATTGATATCGACCGCATTCCGGGAAAATGTATTGTTTTCCACCTCGACGATATCGGATACTTCGATATCGATAGCGGCTCGATCATACCCGGAGAACTGCGAATGTGTAATGTAAAAATTCTTCGAGTTGGCCAATCCACCCACGATGGCTGAAGGTGATAGCCAGGGACTAGGGGCAGTCATACCATAAAAGGCACAGTTATCAATTTCAATTTCGGAAACCTGGAGGTTATCCCCCTGGTTCAGATTGATGTTGGCAGATCCATTACCGGCTGCACCCGAAAAATGACAATGTTGAATTTTGGCTTGAAAGAGATAGGGCTTAAATTCCAGATTGTACTGCAGATAGGTCTCGGGATCCGATTTAAAATCTATCCCATTTACACAAAATTGGTTCAGATCTGAAAAACGCAGTAAAGTCCCTCCTTTCGGACCTGTCCAAATAAGCGATGAACCCAGTGTTCCGCTGTTACTCATCGAAGCTCCCAGCCAATGGATTGACTTCCTGGCATATCGATCAGCTGACACCTCCAGGGTTCTGGAAATCCGGTACTGGCCAATCGGCAAACGGATAGTGACCGAATTTTCATATGCCCTGGCAATAGCGAGGGCCTTTTGAAATGCTTTCGTGTCATCTATATGGTCCATTCCATTGGCGCCAAACCAGCCAGGATAAATTTCTGAGAGTGTTCCAGGCAGAAATTCCAAAACTGCCTCCGGGCTGAATACAGGGTCACTACCCAAAACGATCCAGGGATGGGTAAAAACAACTTTCCCGGTTCCCTCAGTGAGAATATAGGCGCCCGGCAGTAGTATCACTTCCTTTGAAAAGACAATCGTACTGTCTGTTCGCAAGGTGTCCTGCAGGTAGAAGGCGGCTGAACCGGAAACAAAAGGAAGAGGAGCGCTTTGATTGAATCGTGGCGCCTGGCAACTGAATAAATACACTCTTACACCCAGGAGAACCAAAGCGGTAGAGGACCTGGTGGCTGACATTCTTTTGAACACGGTTAACGCGCTAAAAATGATTCCCGAATGCAAGACAAATTACACGAATGAATGCAATAAACATCGGGCTCAGACAGGATAGCATCCTTTCGGGAATCAAAAACAACTCGATGATTCTGGTGAAGCAGGCTATTCACAAGATCCGTATAAATCTTATGAAAGCTGATAATCGATCTGGACATTAACGGAAAGGAAAACATTGCGCCTGAATCCAGGTTTCCCATTTATAATTTGATATAATGCTTCGCAAATTCATGCGGCATCGCCCCCTTGATATCCACCAGGAATGT
>CAYOPD010000126.1:0-11379 GCA_964405735.1 uncultured Saprospiraceae bacterium
CCACCGGCCAGAAGAACAAACAAATCGGCATCCGGAAGGTACTTGGAGCCAAAGTAGTCAGCCTTGTTCGTGTGTTGTCTTTGGATTTTATAAAACTGGTCGGTATCGCTATGGTCCTGGCAGTTCCGGCTTCGGTCTGGCTCTCAAACCGGTGGCTGCAAGACTTCGCATACAAGATTAAGCTGGAATGGTGGATGATCGCCGGGGCATGCCTGTTGGCCCTCGCCTTTTCTGTTTTGACGGTGTCCCTGCAGACCCTGAAGGCGGCTATGGCAAACCCCGCGAAAACCTTGAGATCAGAATAGAAAAGGCTGCATGGGAGAGGGTGGTAAGGCGAAACGTTACCGAAATAATTACTTAAAAATAACATGCTCAAAAACTATTTCCTCATCGCCTGGCGCAACCTGCGCAAACATTCTTCCTATACGGCCATCCATATCCTTGGATTGGGAATCGGTTTTGTGGCTGTCTTTTTTATTGTTTTGTTTATCCGGGATGAATGGAGTTACGATCGTTTTCATACAAACATCGACGATTTGTACCGGCTCCATTTTTACGGCAAGATGGGCGAGCAGGAAGCCCATACCAGCCAGGTGCCCGGGCCGGCGGGACCCTTATATCAATCCCTGTTTCCTGAAGTGGAAGCCGCATGCCGGATTAAGACCGCCGGGGACTTCTCGGTGCAGGCGGGAGAAAAAGCTTACCGGGAGAGCAAGCTGGCTTACGCGGACAGCAGTCTTTTCCGGCTTTTTACATTTGCGATCCGGGAAGGCTCGGCCTCCAGAGCCCTGCACAGGCCGGGGCAGGTAATCATTAATGCAACCACGGCTAAAAAATATTTTGGGGCCGGAAGCGCCCTGGGTAAAACGATGGTTCTGGATAAAGACAAAACATATACCGTGTCGGCGGTTATGGAGGATTTGCCTGACCATAGCCATTTTCAATTTGATTTTTTCCTGCCGATGGTCGAAAATCAGGATAGCTATATAGACAACTGGGGTAGTACGAATTACCATACTTATTTTTTGCTTAAGCCGGGCACCCGGGTAGATGCCTTGTCTTCCAAGATGAACGAAACGTTCCGGGAGAAATTCAACCTGGTATTAAAACAATATTTAAACTCTTCCCTGGATGAGTTTATCGCCCAGGGCAACTATGCACGGGTAGCACTATTCCCAGTCCGGAAGATCCATCTCTACAGTGACCTGGATGACGAATTGTCCCATAACGGCAATATTTCCCTGGTTTATATTTTCGGCCTTACCGGATTTTTAATCCTCCTGCTGGCCTGTATCAATTTTATAAACCTGTCTACGGCCAGGGCTTCCGTCCGTTCGCGTGAAGTTGGGGTACGTAAATCCATTGGGGCTTTGAAACGGGACCTTGCCGTGCAGTTTCTTGCCGAGAGTACGCTGGTATGCCTGCTGGGCTGGGTCGCGGCCATGGTCATGGTTTTGGTTGCTTTGCCGTGGTTTAATTCCCTTGCCGGAAAAAATCTGGAGATTGCAAGACTGTTTAAACCTGAGGTTTTGATCCCACTGTTTATCATCACCCTGATCACCGGATTCGCTGCCGGAATTTACCCCTCCATGTTCCTCGCCAAACTGGAGCCCGTAAAAGTACTCAAAGGTACATTGGGCCTGGGCTTCCGGAATAGTAAACTCAGGAGCGGCCTTGTCATATTTCAGTTTTTTGTATCGATCATACTGATCATCGGATCACTGAGCATTTACCAGCAGGTTGAATATATCCAAAATAAAAAATTGGGTTATAAGAAGGAAGAGGTGCTGGTGATCAGTGATGCTTACCTCCTTGGAAACCAATTGGAAGCCTTTAAAAACAGGCTTAGAGCCATGCCCCATGTAAAAAATATTTCCGTCGGTGCCTTCCTTCCGGTTTCCTCTGAACGCAATACCACTTCCATCATCCGCGGCACCGTGCCTTCACCGGGCAATACATTCCTGGTTAACAATTGGTGGACGGATCCCGATTTCTTAAAAACCCTGGAAATAGAAATTGTACAGGGCAGAGACTTTTCCAGCGTGATACTCACGGACAGTCAGGCGGTGATCATCAATGAAACCCTGGCACGTTCTTTTGGTTATCCCGGCGTAAATCTGGAGGGCCAGGTCATTGGCCTTCCCAGGGATAGTGGGAAAATAGCCTCTTATCATGTGATTGGTGTGGTCCGGGATTTTAATTTTTTGTCCCTGCATCATCCCATTGAACCACTTGCGATATTTTATGGCGGCACTCCGGACTTTATCTCTGTAAGAGCTGAAACCAGTCAGATTCAGGAGCTTCTCAGGGATATTGAATCCGGATGGATCCAACTGGCTCCTGGCAGTCCATTTACCTTTAGCTTTTTGGATGACCGATACCGGCAGTTGTATTCGGCGGAGACGAGGATGGGGAAAATCGCTTTTGTTTTTGCTTTCCTTGCGATTTTCATCGCCTTGATGGGCCTTTTCGGACTGGTCGCATTTACCATCCAGCAACGATTTAAGGAAATCGGGATCCGTAAAGTCTTAGGGGCCAGCCTCCCGGATTTACTTTCCCTGATTTCGAAGGATTTTGTCTTTCTGATCGGAGCAGCAATATTATTTGCCTGTCCCCTTGCCTGGTGGCTGGTGCAACAGTGGCTGAAACGATTTGTATTCAGGATGGATCCCGGTCCGGGTTTATTCATTGGCACTGCCTTGGGGACGATCCTTATTGCCCTGGTGATCGTCGGATTGCAGACGATGAAGGCGGCCCGCGCGAACCCGGTAAAAAGCCTCAGAACGGAGTAGGAAAGGCGAAAGGCGAACGGTAAATGGCGAATGGAGAAAAAAGGTGAAAGGCGAATGGTAAATGGCGAATGGAGAAAAAGGGACGGGAGTACCATCCACCGGCCACCATCCGCCCCCCTGTATCATTTCCGCACACTCCCCAAAACACCCAACAAAAACTATAAACCATAAAAGGCTCATTATCAATCGATCATTTTAAATGTAACTTTTTTATTTCCATACAGTAACTATTTATGCCGGGGATCCCCGGCCCCAAAAAAAAGGACTATGATTAAGAATTATTTTATGATTGGCTGGCGCAACCTGCTCTCCAATAAAACCTTTTCCCTAATCAACATTCTGGGGCTCGCCCTGGGCATGGCTTGCAGCCTGGTCATTGTATTGTGGTTGAATGATGAATTGAAAAGAGACCGGTTTCACGAGCATGATGCCAGGCTTTACAGGGTCATGGAAAACCAATATTATTCAGGCGACATATCCACCTTCTCTTCAACCCCAGGCATCCTGGCCGAGCATATTGTAAAGGATATACCCGAAATACAATACGCCAGCCAGATGCTCTGGGAAGAGGAACCGCTTTTTACGGTCGGAAATATCCTGGACAAGGAGAAAGGCCGCTATGTACAGAAGGACTTTCTCAAGATGTTTTCTTTTAAGTTGAAGACGGGGGATAGGAACACCGCTCTTGACCGGCCGGATGGAGTGGTGATCTCACAGAAACTGGCCGACAAATATTTTCCGGGCCAGGATCCCATCAATAAAATCATCCGGATCGACAATGCCGACAATGTGGTGGTCACAGGCATTCTCGATGAAATTCCGGAAACATCCTCCCTGGAATTTGAATTTCTGATGTCTTATGAACGCTGGCAGAAATCAAACGATTGGGCGAAAGAGTGGGGCAATAACGGGCCCAGGTGTTATGTACTGCTCGCAGAAAATGCGGACATCGAAAAGGTCAATCCTAAGATCAAAGATTATATCAAAACCAAAAACAAGGAAAGCAACGTTGAACTCTTTCTTCAGAATTACGGAGAGTCCTATCTCTATGGAGAATGGAAGTCTGGAAAACAGACGGGGGGGCGTATTGAATATGTGCGGATCTTTGGCATTGTAGCCATCATCATCCTGCTGATCGCCTGCATCAATTTTATGAACCTCGCTACGGCGCGTTCCCTTAAGCGTGCCCGGGAAGTGGGTGTTCGCAAAGTAGTGGGCGCACGGAAATCGCAACTGGTCCAGCAATTCCTGAGCGAATCCATCCTGGTCAGTTTTATCGCGCTGGCCTTTGCCCTGGGCATTGTTTTTCTATTTCTGCCTTCCTTCAATACCCTGACCCAGAAAGAACTGGGCATCGATTTCGCTGACGGGTCATACTGGGCCCTTCTTTTGGGGCTTGCCCTGGTCACCGGACTTGTTTCAGGTTCTTATCCGGCTTTGTACATGTCGGCCCTCAAGCCGATTACGATATTGAAGGGTTTGCTGAAGTTCAATCCCGGCGCGGCCATTTTACGAAAGGGCCTGGTGGTCTTTCAGTTTGCCCTTTCCATCTTCCTCATCCTGGGTATGATCGTGATTTACCGCCAGATCTCCTTCATCAACAATAAAAACCTGGGCTTTGGAAAAGAAAACCTCCTCTTCCTGCCCCTGGAAGGGGAGCTTAAAAAGACCTATGCCGCGTTCAAGGAAGAATTGCTCCGGCAGCCGGGCATCAAAGGGGTGAGTGCCTCCCAGAGCAGCCCCATGGAAGTAGGTAGTTCGACCCAGGGTGTCCATTGGCCTGGCAAGGACACCACGCAATTGACCCTCTTTAGCCACAATCCGGTCACCCTGGATTATATAAGTACCATGGGGATTGAGTTGGTGAATGGCCGCGACTTCGATCCGTCCTTCAGTACAGATACCCTCAATTTCCTGGTCAATGAGGCCGCTGCCCGAAAAATCGGATACACGGATCCCGTGGGTAAGGAACTTACGGTCTGGGGGGACAAAGGCCAGATCATCGGCCTGATGAAAGATTATCATTTTAATTCCCTGCATGTGCCCATCGAACCCCTTATCCTCCGCCAATTCAAGGGCAGTTGGGGCTTGTGGGGCAATGTGATCATCCGAACCGAGGCGGGCAAAACCAAAGAGGCGATCGCCAGCATGGAAAAAGTATTTAAACAATTTAACCCGGCTTTCCCCTTCAAATATTCCTTCACCGACGAGGAGATCGCCAAAACGTACCGTTCTGAACAAACCATCGGCAAACTGTCCAAATATTTTGCCTTCCTGGCCATCTTCATCTCCTGCCTTGGTTTATTTGGCCTGGCTGCTTTCACGGCTGAACAACGCACCAAGGAGATCGGCATTCGCAAGGTCCTGGGCGCCGGTGTAGGCAACCTGGTGAGCATGCTCTCCAAAGACTTTATCGTCCTGGTGCTGATTTCCGCCCTGATCTCTTTCCCCATTGCCTGGTATTTCCTCAATGACTGGTTGCAGCAATACACTTACCGGGAAAATATACATTGGTGGTATTTTGGACTGGCAGGTTTCCTGGCCTTGTCCATTGCCTTGATTACGGTGAGTTTCCAGGCCATCAAGGCGGCGTTGATGAATCCGGTGAAGTCGTTGAGAACGGAGTAGTTAGTCAGTTAGTCAGTTAGTCAGTTTGTAAGGTAGCAAGTTAGTGGTTATGCCGAAAGATGTCCCAAGGCCTCGGGCGCTGACGACTCGCAGCTCTCAGCTCGTTGCTCGCAGTTCGCTACTCGCAGCTCCGCATTTTTCAAATCAGTGGATGTTGGGTAATATTGCCTTAATAAAAGTAATCTTCTGAACAAGATCATTTGCTTCGCTTCCCTGAGCCTGATGTTTTTATTCACCGCCAGGGCGGGCCAGGGACAAAACGCCATGCCGATCCAACTGGGAGACCGGAGGGAAATATTCTTCGATGATTTTCTGATCGAAAAAATGACCGGCGTTTCACTCCGGATGCATGCACCGCACAACGAAGGACCGGTATTGTATTTCGATCAACCCTGGAAAGGGCAGTTCAGCGCCTATAGCACCATCATTCGGGATGGAAACGTGTACCGGCTTTATTACCGCGGTATCCCTGAAGCAGGGAGGGATGGGGATAATACCGAAGTTACTTGTTATTCGGAATCCCCGGATGGGATCAAATGGGTGAAACCAAAGCTTAAAATTTATAACATCAGGGGTTCGCTGGATAATAATGTCCTGTTGGCCAATGCGGCACCGGCGGATTGTTCCGATGCCATCCTGATGTCCACCCGGGGGGGCGATAATTATCAATGCACATTCATGGAATTGTTTCTGCGCCCCGGCATTGGATTGCAAAACTGGGTGTCCAGGTCCAATTATCCAGCCCTAATGTGGTACAAACCAGCCCTGCCGAAATGTCTGTGTATGTAAATGACCTCAAACCCTGAAGCATGAGAAGCCCTTTCCCGCTTTTATTATTTTCCCTTGTTCTTTGCCATGCGGGAGTTTACCGTTTGCATGCGCAATCCGCTTTAAAACCGGGTGACCTGGACCATGGGGTAAGAAAAATCAAGGACCTCGTGATTTATCAGGATTCGATGTTTTATGCAGCCTTTCCTTCCGTGGTAAAAAGGCCCAACGGGGAGTTCCTGCTTGCTTTCCGAAGGGCTCCCAATCTGCAGGCTATGGGTGAAATCAACTATGAACATATCGATCCCAACAGTTACCTGGTTACCATTCATTCACGGAATGGGGAGGTGTGGACGAAGGAACCGGATTTGTTGTACGCCCATCCCTTCGGTGGCTCCCAGGATCCCTGCCTCTTGCAATTGCGGGATGGCAGCCTGATCTGCACGAGTTATGGATGGAGGCCAATCAGCCTGGAGGCTTACGATAAGCTTAAAAAACCCGTATTCTTCTCAATACATAGCAAGGCGGTCTTTCTTGGAGGATATGTTCTTCGGTCCACCAATGGGGGAAAACAATGGAAGGGCCCTTATTTTCCCATGCGGGTACCCATGGATCCCAAATTTGATGTATTTGGCAATCCATTGCCGGCATTTAACCGGGGTGGGCTTTGGGAAGCAAAGGATGGGCGTATTCTTTGGGCAGTGGCGGCGGGAAATGAGGAAAACAGGGGCTCGGCCCACTTATTGGTTTCAGCCGATAAGGGATTGTCATGGAAATATTCCGGGGTGGTTGCCGAAGATGAGAAAGCGGAATTTAATGAAACCTCGGTCTATGAAACCCCCCAGGGAGATATTGTTGCGTTTTTACGTACGGCAAATTATGATGACCAGGCTTGCATTGCACGCTCCAGCGACGGAGGCAAAACTTTTAAATGGGAAGGGATGGGTTTCCAGGGCCATCCCCTTCATGCCTTGCCCCTGCCTGACAAACGGGTATTGCTTACTTATGGGTACAGGCATAAACCGTTCGGGATAAGGGCCCGGATTTTGAATTCGGAATGCACGGACTTTGCCACCGCTCCGGAAATCATTTTAAGGGATGACGGAGGTGGGACGGATCTTGGCTACCCCTGGAGCGTATCGCTGAGCAAAAACCGTGTTCTCGTGTGCTATTATTATAATATCAACGCGGGGTTGAGACATATTGCGGGTACGATAGTCGAAGTCAGAAGTCAATAGTCATTAATCGGTAATCAGTAGTCAGTCAGGATTTGCAGGGGCCGGGACGGTTTTAAAATAAAACAAGAGAAACAGGGTAACTATAGATGTGACGAGTAAGGCAGCAGTGGCGCCAAAATGAAACCAGATCAGACCGGTAATGGAACTGGCCAGCAGAGTGCAGATACTCTGAAATCCGGAAAAACTGCCGATGGCCGTTGCAGTGTCTTTTTTATCAGAAATGTTCGAGATCCAGGCTTTGGCAATTCCTTCTGTGGCCGATGCATAAATGCCGTAGAGGAAAAACAGTCCCATGAATACAATTAAATTGGTATTGAACGCCATGCCAAAATAGACGGTGGAAAACAGGAACAGCCCGCCCATGAAGACGGGTTTAAGCCCGGCCCGGTCAGCCAGGATACCTATAGGGAAGGCAAAGAGGGCATAAACCAGGTTGTAAAAAATATAAATGCCGATGACCAGGCTGTCATCCAGTCCGGCTTGTTTGGCTTTGAGAATCAGAAAAACATCCGAGCTGTTAAAAAGGGTGAAGATCAATAAGCCGGTTACCAGTTTTCTGTACTGGGAAGGGCTCTCTTTCCAATAGCCGAGGAATGAAAAAAAATTTGTCCTTGTTATGGTCTTGACCGGACTGTGGGTTCGGTCCTTTAATCGTGTGGTCGCCAGAACGGCCAGCAATCCAGGAATCAAGGCAAGAATGAACAGGGTTTTGTAATCTCCGGGGTAACGATACAAATAGAGCAGAGCCAGGGCGGGGCCAAGTACAGCTCCAAGGGTATCCATGGAACGGTGGAAACCAAATACTTTTCCTTTCGTCTGAGGGCTTGCTTCATCAGACAAGATCGCGTCCCTGGCTCCGGTCCGGATGCCTTTACCAAAGCGATCCAGGGTGCGGGAAAGAAATATCCACCAGCTAAAAGTGAACAAGGCCATCATGGGTTTGGACACTGCACTGAAAGCATAACCGGCCTGGACAAAGGGGACCCTCCTGGAACTGGCATCCGAAAGTTTGCCAAAATAACCCTTGCTCAACCCGGCCGTGGCTTCTGCAAGGCCCTCCAGGATTCCGAGCAGCACCACTGAAAAACCTATGGTTTGAAGGTAGATGGGCATGATGGGGTATAGCATTTCGCTGGCCATGTCGGTAAACAGGCTGACAAAAGATAAAATCAATACCGGACGTGAAATGTTCAAATTCCAAGGATAGTTTGCAACGGTAGTTCTATATCCAGAACTTCATCATGCAGGATCATTTCAGATGAATAAAACTGATAATGATCGGCTTTTGTGTATACGGCAATGGCTTTAAGGCTGGGCATCACCAACCACAAAGATCGGATCCCCGCATTAAAATGGTTTTGAAACAGTAAATTCCCCTCTAATACGGTATAGTTAAGACTGGGCATGGGTTTGTTTATATCGAATTCATAGTCTGTGTGTTCGTGAACCGGCTCTGCTAAAGGCATGATCCTTCAAATATAATGGTTTAAGGAATGGTCCAACCGTGACTCCCAAAATGTCCGGAAATGTCAGGAACTGTTCAAAATCGTACAGTAAGAAGCAACCAGAAAACCTTTATCTCATTGAAAATCAATGTCGATCCGAAATTGGTACAAACTCTGATGGTTGATATGGGTCATTCCATGGGAACCGTCCATACTCAAGCTAAATTTGAAAAATCATGTCTGCTTTCAACCTGAAACTCGCCATCCGGAATCTCCTTAAAAACAAATTATACACGGGCATCAACATCATCGGTTTGTCCATTGGGATTGCCGCAGTGATCCTGATATACCGGATTGTAGCCCACGAGGGAAGTTATAATAAACAGTTTTCCAACTTCGACCGGATTGTGAGGATCGTCCGCGAAGAAAACAGTAAGGAAGATGGGATCGGGTACACTCCCGGCCTGCCCATTCCAGCCATGGATGTGGTCAAAAGGACCGTGCCCCAGTTTGAAGCGACGGCCAGGATCCGGGAGACCTGGTCCACCATCGCGGTGCCTGATCCGGCTACCGGCCTGCCCATAAAAAAATTTGACGTGGATGAAGGCCAGATCGCTTTTTTTACGGAGCCTTCTTTTTTCAAAATATTTGACTGGAAATGGCTCACCCCGGATCAATCGTCCCTGCTGGACCAGCCCAATCACCTGATACTGAGCCGGGCTATGGCCGAAAAATGTTTTGGAGGAACGGAACAGGCGGTAGGCCAATGGGTCACCCTGGATAATCTAAAACCGGCATTGAAGGTCATCGGTGTCGTGGAAGACGCTCCGGAAGCCTGTGATTTCCCCGTTCTTTTTTTTATCAGTTATCCGACCATTGAGGCTCACCCGGAATTTTATTTTTACAGCAACGAATGGAGTGCTACCAGCAGCAACAACCAGCTTTTTGCCTTGCTCCAATCCAAAGACCAACTGGAAGCGGCCAACCAGGCACTCGCATCTGTCGGAAAGGAAGAATACAAAAATGACCAGGTTGCCAAAAGGCATTTTGCCCAACCCTTATCCGACCTGCATTACAATGAAAATATAGGCACTTCCGGCAGTCATGTCATGGATAAGAAGAAAACCTGGATCCTCTCCATGATCGGCCTGTTGACCCTGGTCATGGCCTGTTTCAATTTTATCAATATGTCCAATGCGCAGTCCGTAGTCAGGGCCAAGGAGGTTGGAATCCGCAAAACACTGGGAGTTGGTCACGGCCGGCTCATGGTCAATTTCCTCACGGAGACCGGTCTACTGGTGGGCCTGGCCATTTTGCTGGGCTCCGGGCTGGCCTACCTGGCCAGTCCCTGGTTGCAATACATCAGCCCGCTCCCGGCCGATATTGCCCTTTTCCAGGGACGCAGCCTGTTAGGATTCCTGGCTTTATTGTTTGTTGCGGTCACCCTTCTGGCTGGGCTTTACCCCGCTGCGGTCCTTTCTTCTTTTCAACCGGTTCAGATCTTCCGGTCCAATTTTGAAAAAGGCATAGGTTCCGGAGTTTTTTTGCGCAAAGTACTGGTCGTGCTCCAGTTTGTCATTGCTTTCGGCCTGATCATAAGTACGGTCATCGCCATCAGCCAGCTTTCATTTATCCGCAATATGGACCTCGGCTTCAGCAAAGACCTGGTGTATACCTTCGGTTTCAGTAACGACAGCATCAGTCAGTCCAAATTGAGCACCCTGAAGAACCAGATTAAAAACCTGCCCGGTACAGAACTGGTGAGCCTCAGCAGCGACCGGCCCTCCTCCGGGAATACCTGGTCATCCAACTGGGCCCTGAATCGCGGAAAAGAAGATGCCCCCTTTCCCATCTCCACCAAATACTGTGATGAAGATTACCAGCAGGCATACCGGATCAAATTGCTGGCAGGCCGTTGGTTCCATCCCTCCGATACAGCAAGGGAGGCGGTGATCAACCGGACAGCGCTTAAAAAATTGGGCATCACCGATTTTACTGCCGTTCTGGGCAATGAGATCAAATTGGGCAACCGGACGCTTACCCTCGTGGGTGTGGCCGAAGATTACCACAGCCATTCCGCCCATGAACCGCTCGAAGCCCTGCTGATGACTTCCCGCAAGGCATTTTATTTTGTTGCCGGGGTAAAAATCAAACCGCAGGACATCAATCAGACCGTCGCGGGCATTGAGAAAATATACAACAATCTCTTCCCCGAGCAGGTGTTTAAGGGCCGTTTTTACGATGAGGAGATCCAGCGTTTTTATGAAGCGGATACCCAGTTTGCCGCCTTGTGCAAGGGATTTGCCATCCTGGCCATCCTGATCTCCTGCCTGGGCCTTTTTGCCCTGGCTTCTTTTGCCATTTCGAGACGGATTAAAGAAATCGGCATACGCAAGGTATTGGGAGCTTCGACCCGGAGCATCATCGGACTGATTGGCAAAGATTTTATTCTCCTGGTGGTCATCGCCTTTGTACTGGCCACCCCGCTTACCTGGTACCTGATGAATC
>CAYOPD010000127.1:0-11260 GCA_964405735.1 uncultured Saprospiraceae bacterium
TCCCACGACGGCACAACGAACCACAACGGTTAAGCATTAAAATTTACCACCAGTAAACCAAGGGCTCCTTCCATTCGTTCTTATCTTTACCATTCACAAAATAGATTCATGATCAAAGGGGGTTTTATTTTAATATTTATACTCAGTTCTTTACCCGGCTTTTCCCAATCCGTACCGAAGTATGCGTTGGTGGAACATTTCACCAATACCTGGTGCCCCATATGCGCCAGCCGCAATCCTTCCTTATTTAATGTTCTGGGGAACCATCCGGATCGGGTACACCATGTCTCTTATCACCCTCCTTATCCTTACAGTGGTTGCCCCCTTTATCAGTTCAATAAAAAAGAAAATCAGGACCGGGCTGATTTTTACCAGGTATTTGGTACCCCAACGGTGGTTTTGAACGGCGGCAGTAAAATGGGTGGGTCTCCCCTGCTGACCGAGTCTGTACTCCTGGCTGAAATGCAAAAGACCAGCCTGGTGGCTGTAGGGGTCCGTGAGAGCGGACAGGGCCAAAACCGATCTGCTATGGTCACGGTCAGAGCATATGGAGCCGTCGCCGGTGACCTTAGGTTGCAGGTCCTGGTGGTCGAAAAAAATCTCAAATTCACCGCCTCCAACGGAGAGCTTGAACATTATAATGTCATGCGAAAATTCCTCACCCCCACGACGGGGCAAATGCTGTCCATTTCGTCAGCAGGAGAACAACAATTTACCTTCCATTTCAGGGATACTGCGGGCTGGAAGGCCGAAGAGGTCTATGTCCTGGCATTTGTGCAAAACACAACGACGCGGGAAGTATTAAATTCCGGTACGCGCTTTGACGAATTTTCAACCTCGGTTAATCATTCCCCTCTGGCTAAGGGAATAAAAATTTTCCCCACCTATGTCACCCAGGAATTTACCGTAGACCACGTTTTTGCCGGGAAATCGGACCTGAAGATCTATAATTTAAAAGGCCAGCTGGTATTGGAGCAAACTCTTGCAGAAACCCGTTTTGCGACGGTTTCTGTCGCCCGGTTGGCGCCCGGGGCATATTGGATAAAAATTACGGATAGGGAGAGCGTCTACAATGCGCGGTTTATCAAACAATAGGCCCTTCAGGCTTTCAAATGTAGATTGCCCTCCAGGAGAATATATGTTTTGTCGCATTGCAGGGCCAGGTCCTGTTGATGAGTTACGATTACAAACGTCTGGTTGAAGGTTTTTCTTAATTTTCCAAAAAGAGCATGCAATTCCTCCGACGATTCCTGATCCAGGTTGCCGGTGGGCTCATCAGCCAGGATCAGGCCCGGTTGATTGATCAGTGCCCGGCAGATCGCGGCCCTCTGTTGCTCTCCACCTGAAAGTTCAGCCGGTTTCTGTAGCATCACCCGGGTCAGTCCAAAATAGTCAATCAGTTCAAGCGCTTTCTGATGCAACACCTTTTTGTCCGTTCTTGCAATATGACCCGGCATTTTAACATTTTCAAGCAAATCAAACTCGGGCAGCAGGTGATGAAACTGGAAAACAAAACCGATATTCCGGTTGCGAAAGTCGGACAATTGGTTTTTGGACAACCGGAATGGATATTCGCCCCGGATCGCCACTTCTCCGCTATCCGGCCGGTCGAGGGTCCCCAGGATATGAAGGAGGGTACTTTTCCCCGATCCGGATTTTCCCATGATCGCAACGAGTTCACCCGTTCCTACCCTCAGATCCAGGCCTTTTAATACCTCCCTTCCATCATAAGATTTATTGATCTGGCTGGCATTGATGACGGGATGATCCATTCCGGCAAATTTCCGCTTTTTTATCCGCCACAAAAAATAATTGCCCCAAATCCACATTTTTTGGTCCCTGAACCAATAAATCGGGCGGAGCTTTACGTTTTAACTAACATAAGTTGGCAGTGGATTGCCTCCCATTGCTTTATTAAGCATACCGGGTCTCTCTCACTACAAATGAAAGAAACAACCAATTCGATAATTTTAACCATATTTGCGGGGTCGCGAAACTGATTTATGCGCATACTACAGCTCTGTAAAAAATTTCCCTACCCTCTTAAAGACGGAGAATCCATCGCAGTCACGCATCTAAGCAAGGCCTTGTTCCAGATGGGTTGTGAGCTGACCCTGCTTTCCATGAATACGGATAAACACCGTTTTGACACCCGGAATCTACCCCAAGACTATGTATATTTTAAGGAAATACACACCGTAGACGTCAATATTTCACTCAACAACTGGGATGCCCTTGTCAACCTGATCAAAGGCAGTTCTTACCACGTTTCGCGCTTTATTTCACAGGAGTTCAACGATAAGCTGGTGGAGCTGCTTAAGGCCAAAACCTATGATGTGATCCAGCTGGAAACCCTCTACCTGGCTCCCTACATCGACACCATCCAGCAACATTCCAATGCCATAGTCGCCCTCCGCGCCCACAATATCGAACATGAAATCTGGGAAAGGATCATCGAGCACCACCCCAACAACCTGCGCAGGTGGTATCTCCGGCATCTGACCAAACAACTTAAAAAATACGAGGTCGAACAATTTGAAAAATACGATCTCCTCATCGCGTTTACGGACCGCGATATGGGCAAGTTCAGAAAACTGGGTTATCTCAATGGCGCCATTACCTCACCCATCGGGATTGAACTGGATCAATACCAGGCTTCGTTTTCAAAGCCGGGTCCCTTTTCGGTCACCTTCATAGGCGCCCTGGACTGGATGCCCAATTCCGAAGCGCTCACCTGGTTCCTCAATAAGGTCTGGAACAAACTCCATGTGCATCATTCCGACTTTATACTTCACGTAGCCGGCCGCAATTGCCCCGAACATTTTAAAAACCTGAAATGGCCCGGTGTGGTCGTCCATGGTGAAGTCGAAGATTCCAATTCCTTCATCAGCAATCATCCGGTGATGGTGGTGCCCCTTCTTTCCGGAAGCGGCATGCGCGTTAAAATCCTGGAAGGAATGGCCCTGGGCAAGGTGATTGTGACCACCTCTCTTGGCCTGGAAGGCATTCCCGCACTCCATCGTGAACATGTCCTCATTGCGGACACTCCGGAAGAATTCATCGCCAGTTTTGAATACCTCTACAACCGCCCTGAAGAAATCAACCGTATCGGGAGTCAGGCGGTCCAATTTGTTTCGGAAAGGTACGACACCTATAAAATCGCATCCGGTTTAATCCACAAATACCAGTCCCTGATCGAGATGGGATATAAATAGGGTGATGGCATTCCCTGCAAGGTGAAAATTGCAATCATAAGTTCAAGATTTCCGTTTCCACTCGACAAGGGGGACAAACTCAGATTGTTCCACCAGATAAAACAACTGTCCTCCCGCCATGAAATTATTCTGATCAGCCTATCCGACGAACCGGTTGACCCACAGGCCAGAAGAACCCTGGAGGCATTTTGCAAAAAGATCTACCTATTCCGGCTTGGCCGGAGGCAAATACTCATCAACCTTTTAAAAGGTCTTTTCAGGAAACTCCCGGCCCAGGTCGCATATTTTTTTAATGAAGGCATTAATAAGGCCATCCAAAAAATACTTAAACAGGAAAACCCGGATCATCTTTATTGCCAGCTTATCCGGACCGCCGAATATGGCAAAAGCCATTCAGGATTCAAAACCCTGGATTACATGGATTGTTTTCACCTCAGCATGCTCAAAAGGGCTGGCCATGCCGGACCCGGACTGAGCCGTTTGTGGAGGATGGAAAGCCGCCTGTTAAACCAATATGAACGGGATATCTATCCATACTTCCACAACCATACGATCATATCGAAGCCGGACCTGGAAGCCATGAATCTGGGCCCGGGCCATCCCCTCACTGTAATTCCAAATGGATTGGACCCCTGCTATTTTGAACAAGCCGGCATGCCACAAAAAGATATTGACATCCTCTTTCTCGGTAACCTGGGATATTTTTCCAACGAGCTTGCCGTCCGGTTTATCTTATTCGACATCCTTCCCCTGATAAAAGATCACAATTCCATTCGCATAACCATCGCAGGTGCCCGTCCGGGCAATCGGTTGCGGAAATGGGTTGACCAAAACCCGCAGGTTTCACTCATCGCGAATCCCCCGGATACCAGGTTGATCTATCAGAGGGCGCACCTCTTTGTCGCACCGGTTTTTGCCGGCACCGGACAGCAAAACAAAATCCTCGAAGCCCTGGCCTCTGGTTGTACCGTCATCTGTACTCCCGATGTTCAAAAAGCACTGGACATTCCTTCACCCGGGATGATCCAGGTGGCGGTAAGCGCAAAGGATTTCGCAACACAAATCAGGGCGGCATTGGAAGCAAATGAAGACAAAACTGACCGAAGTGCTGCCATCAGGACATACCTTCTTGAACATTTTTCATGGGAAAAAAGTACAACCGTCCTGGAAGCCCTTTTTACCAGGCCTGCCCGCGGGGGAAATTCCGGTTTGTAAAGCCAGGCCCCAATCATGATTTTCACATAAAGTCAATGCAGGAAAATGCAGGAAATGGATAATCTTTAAGCATCTCAAATTATATGATTTCCTGAAGATTGCCTTTTATGTCCATTGTGTCTTTGTTGGCGCCTTTCGTTGGAAACAGATACAGTATCCTTACCTTTGCGGGAAATGAGCCCAAACAATCTGAAACTGAATACGGTCGAAGAAGCGCTCAACGATATTCGCGAAGGAAAAGTCCTGATCGTAGTGGACAATGAAGACCGTGAAAATGAAGGGGATTTTATCTGCGCCGCGGAATGCATCTCCCCTGCCATCATCAATTTCATGGCCACCCACGGCAGGGGGCTGATCTGCGCCCCCATCGATGAACAAAGAGCCGACGAGTTAGATCTCCCGCTCATGGTCTCCGCCAATACCGCCTATCATGAGACCGCCTTCACGGTATCCATCGACCTGATCGGGCATGGATGCACCACGGGCATTTCAGCCCACGACCGTTCCACGTGCATTAAAGCGCTCACCGACCCCGCGGCGAAGGCCAGCGATTTTGCCCGGCCAGGCCATATTTTTCCATTGCGGGCCAAGTCCGGTGGTGTTCTCCGGAGGAACGGCCATACCGAGGCAGCCGTCGATTTAGCCAGAATGGCAGGCTTGTACCCCGCCGGTGTGCTGGTCGAAATCCTCAACCAGGACGGCTCGATGGCCAGGCTCCCGGAACTGTTGGAAATAGCCAGGCTGCACAAACTGAAGATCATTACCATTCAGGACCTGGTCTCATACCGGCTCAGGAACGAACGCCTGATCGAAAGGAGCTTCGAAAAAGAAATACATACCCCCCTGGGTGATTTCAGGGTCCTCGTTTACCGGCAGGCCAATGGAGACGAACACCTGGCGATCGTGAAAGGATTTTTTAACGGGGATGAAGCCGTACCGGTCCGGGTTCATTCTTCTTCGGAATCAGGGGATATATACAGCGTCCTTTTTGAAGGTTACGCCCACCAGATCGAAAAAACCATGGAATTCATACAGAATGAAGGAAAAGGGGTATTCCTCAACCTTTTTCACGGCGAAAAAAAACTCACCCTGCTGGATGCCATCAAAAACCATGGCCAGCCGAAGTCCCTGGCCGCTGAGGAAAATGAACAACAACGGGATATCGGAGTCGGTGCCCAGATCCTTAAAGACCTGGGTATCCGTAAAATCCGGTTGATCACCAGCCAGCCGAAGCGTCGGATCGGCCTGAAAGCGTTTGACCTGGAAATCGTCGGCCACCTGGATCCCAACCTCCTCTGAAAGCCGCCTCCTTTGGTCCGGGATTTTTAAAGCTTGATCGATATTCCATTTTCACAGGGAATTTACTAAATTACTTTGCAGGTTAAGGAGTTAAACCTGTTGCTATGTTACATCAATTTATTGTTGCCATCGGAGCGCTCGCAGTAAGCAAGGATTTTATCCTGAGACACCGGCTTTGGGATAACTGGAAGTCCATGCGGTGGGTTCATACGGCATCGATCATTGCCATGTTTTATTTCGGCATCCGCATTTTCGGCGCGATTATCAGCTTTTTCAGCAGATTGGGATCCCTGGTCTCCAGTAACCCGGAGCAACTGGAGATGGGTTTTAATGCCGGTTTTTTCAAATCCGATTTCTCCTTTTTTGATGATGACATTTATAAATATCTTTTTCTCTTCTGCAGCATGTCCCTGGTCTATCACTTCGGCGGAAAAACCATGGAAATCCTCTACAATGTTCCATACCGGCCTTCCTTCAAAACCTTTGTACGCACACAGGCGAGAAGCCTGGCTTTTGTTTTCATGTGTTATATTCTTGAAAGCGTGGTCACCGGGATATCCGGCGGACTGCTTTCTGCTTTCCACATAGGTTGGTTTCAGCCTGTATTCAAATTCATGGTACAGAGTTTTTTATTCGGCGCGGTGATCATGGATACCCTGCATGAAGAAAGAGGCTGGGATTTCAAGGCAAGCATTAAACATTCCCTCAATTATTACTCCGGGATCGCGCTGGTCTGCGGTATGCTGGGTCTGGCCCTTTCCCATGTACCTATACTGGGAGCCCTCCTGGTGGGATCTGTGGTATCTGTGGCGACCATGATCGCCATGAAGCGGATGGAGACGACCAGGTTCTAAAGCCTGGAAAGGGCATTGGCATCAAACGTTCTTTTTTCTAAGAAACACCTCGGCCAGCATGCACCGCACACTCCCCCCTCCATATTGCTCAATGGTAGGTATCGGGGATGAAATGATTTTTGAATGCGTGCTGAGCATGTCCCGCTGGGTTCCGGTCAACGATTTTTTTGCGGCATCGGACATCACCCACAGGACCTGCCCCTCTTTGTTTCTCACCTGAAGCATATTGCCGGCAAAGTGGCAAACCTGGTCCCAGCTAATCTCCAGGATGTTTTTAGAAGTCCCGGCTAAGGATTCAGCCAGCCGTTTTTTTTCTCGATCATCCGGGATGCAGTCCAGGCAAACCACGGCGGCATCCATACCGAGGGCCATGATCACATTGGTATGGTAGACCGGTTTACCCCCAGGATCCAGCGTGTGAAAAATGACTTTGGTGTAATTTTTGAGAAGGCAGAATTTATCAAGCAACTCGATGTTGGTCCTCGGGCTCAGGCAGGCATATACGATGTGATTCACCCGGTCCAGGATCATGCTGCCTGTCCCTTCCAGGATCAGCCCCTGGCTTTCAAAGGCATCAAAAGAATAGCGCTGGGTCACTACAAACCTGGCTTCCAGATCCTGCAGAATGTCTTCCCTGCGTTCTGTCCTGCGGTTCGGAGCATGCATCGGGTAGGTGATCATGCTTCCATCGGCATGGGTCGTGATCCAATTGTTGGGAAAAACGGCATCGGGTTTTACCGGGTCAGCACTGTCTTCAAATACCAATACTTCTACCCCTTCCCGGCGCAGAAGATCCACTAAAGCGTCAAACTCGATTCGGGCCATCTGGGCGACAGGGACCTGGCCGGAAGGTTGCCCGTGCGACTGGAATGCATTGGTATCGGCCGTATCGGTATTAAATCCAAAATTCGCCGGCCGGACCATCAGCAATCGCTCTGTCAATTGTAATTCTTTCATTGAAGACCTTTGTATTATCCGGAAAAAAACACCAGAAGCCAGGAATTCATTGTAATGGATGGCTACTGGCAACCTGAGTTTGAAAGATACAACCGAATTAATTTCCGGAGGAAGAGAGGTTAAGGAAGCGCGGACGAAATTATTGCAAATTGGATCACGAATTTCGCACTGATGGTATAGTTTGTGGATTACTAAAAAGTTAGCTCTTACCTCCTGGATCGCACCCCGTTTCGGATCTTTTCCATGATTTCCCGCAAATTATCGATACTCTGTTAGGGGCAGACTTATTACCAGGTGCCCTTCGCTGCTTTGAGTCGTCACGGGACACTTTTGGACCCACCTTGCGGGCGATAAGATGTAAGTTTCAACAAACTGGTTAGGGAATTTAAACCTGCAACATGCCGAATTTGTTAATTCCCTCGATCTTTGCAAAAAATAACGGATGGCAAAAGTCCAGATCAATATGAAAGAAGGCAATGTGGTGCACGATGAAAATCTCATCGTGGGCATTGACCTGGGCACTACCAACAGCCTTGTAGCCTATATCCGTGATGGCCAGCCGGTAACCATCAAAACCAATGACCGGGAGGAAGCCCTGGTACCCTCCATAATCAGTATAGAGGAGGGAGAGGTCCTGGTGGGGGAAGCCGCCAAACAACGCCTGATCAGTAACCCCATTCAGACAGTGTATTCCGTGAAACGGCTCATGGGTAAAAGCCTGAATGATGTATTGCATATCCAGCCTTATTTCAGTTATGACCTTAAACTGGATGACCCCGACGCGCTGGTGAGGATCCGGATCGGTGAGAGGTATTTTACCCCCATTGAACTCAGCGCTGAAATACTCAAACAACTCAAGACCCTGGCCGAAAACCACCTCAAAAAAAACGTGACCCAGGCCGTTATCACGGTACCCGCCTATTTCAACGATGCCCAACGGCAGGCCACCCGGGATGCAGGCCGCCTGGCCGGGCTGGACGTGCTGCGGATCATCAATGAACCCACTGCCGCCAGCATGGCCTATGGACTGGGCCTGCATGAAGGTTCCGATGAAATCATCGCGGTCTATGACCTGGGTGGGGGGACCTTTGACATATCCATTCTGCATATCCAGGATGGGGTTTTTGAGGTCTTGTCCACCCATGGAGATACCTTCCTCGGTGGCGATGATTTTGACCGGGCAATCATGGAATACTGGATCAGTCAGCACCGGATGGATAAAGATGCCGTACTCGCCAATAAGAGCAGGGGCCAGTCCCTGCGGCTGCTGGCAGAACAGGCCAAAAAACATTTGTCCCGGCATGAATCCTTTTCTGCCGTATGGAATGAATTTGAATTTTCGCTTTCAAGACCGGTGATGGAAGAACTCATAGCCCCCATCATCCAGAGGACCATTCAATCCTGCCATCAGGCCCTCAGGGACGCCGGGATTCAGCCCGACGGTATCAGCAAGGTGGTCATGGTAGGTGGCTCCACCCGTGTACCTGCCGTCAATCAGGCAGTTAAAGAATTATTCGGGAATAAACTTTTCGATGAACTGAATCCGGACGAAGTGGTTGCCCTGGGTGCAGCTGTGCAGGCTAATATCCTTTCCGGGAAGGACCAGCGTTTTCTCCTGATCGATGTCACTCCCCTCTCCCTGGGCATAGAGACCATGGGCGGCCTGATGGATGTGATCATCCCGAGGAATTCAAAAATTCCGTCAAAAGCGGGCAGGCAATACACCACTTCGGTGGATGGACAGGTCAATCTAAAAATCAGCATTTACCAGGGTGAACGGGAACTGGTGGCCCACAACCGGAAATTGGGTGAGTTTATCCTGAGCAATATTCCTCCCATGCCCGCAGGCCTTCCAAAAATTGAAATTCAATTCTTCATCAACGCCGATGGAATCCTGACGGTCAAAGCCAAAGAACTCCGCTCAGGGGTTCACACTGAAATTGAAGTCAGGTCTCAATACGGATTATCGGAAGAAGAAATGGCCAGGATGCTCCTGGAATCGGTGAAATATGCACGCCAGGATATGCAGGCAAAGGCACTACTGGAAGCCATCAATGAAGCAAAATCCATCATCCTGGCTACGGACCGGTTTATTCAACAAAACGCGGCAAACCTCAGCGAGGAGGAGACGGGCATCCTGCGTGCGAAAAGCAAATTCATAGAGGATCAGCTCGGCTCCGGCAATAAAGACCTGATCATCCAGGGTATTGAAGACCTCAATCAATTCAGCGCCCCCATCGCCCACCGCATGCTGGATCTGAATATTGGCAAGGCCCTTCATGGAACCAAAGCCATTTGAATGAAGCGCCCCGCATGGCTGCCCATACTGATGTTTCTGAACCTGAGCATTGGGTCAGCACAACAGGACCCGGTTCGCAAGGAAGTGGAGAAACTCATCCGCTATGAAACCGGCATCCGGCATAAAAACCTGCCTGGTTTCATCGTGGCCATGATTGAAAAGGATACCACTTTTGTACTGCCCTTTGGACAAAGAGCCCTCGATGATCCGGCTCCGATCAGCCGGAATGATGTATTTGAAATCGGCGGAGCCACCAAAATATTCACTGCCCTGGTCTTTGAAAAGTTTTCAGAAAGGTATCAAATGGACATCAACAGATCTTTGAACGATTTTCTCGAACCGGACAATCGCTCCTTTGATTCCTGCAAGCTGAAACACCTGCTTACCCATACCTCCGGTTTGCCCAAGACCCTTCCCGGCTGGGGTCAGCTCGAATCGGGCACCGAAAATCCTTATGCCGGTTATCATGAAACAGACGCAGATCGGTTTTTTTCGACCTATATATTGACCAAAAACCCAACCAACCGCTACGAATACAGCCACCTCAACTATCTCTTGTTGCAAAGGGTACTGACGGCAGTGACGGAATTGGATTTTGAAACCTTGTTGCGCGAAACGATCGACCCCTACGGGATCCATGCCTCCGGCATCAGGGAGACCACGCTTCCCGGTTATGGCCGCGACCTGGAAGCCATTCCCGCCTGGACGCCGGAAGCATTCAAGGGTGCCCTGGGCATCCGGGCCACCCTGGACGACCTGATGCGCTTATGCAGGTTGACTTTGGACGGGGAAGCCCTGTTTGCTTCACTGCTCATGCGATACCCAATGACTACCGGTAAAGATCAGGGATGGGTAGCCAAAGGCTGGCAGGTCCTGCCCATACCGAAAAAGCGTTATGTTTATGCCCACACCGGGCGCACGGGCGGTCACCATGTGTTCATTGGATTATTACCTGAAACGCATACGGCTGTGGTGGTTCTTTCCAATTCAGCGGCAGGCACTGATCCGCTCGGGCTCAGCATACTGAACATGATGAATCAAAACTGGAAAAGAAAATGAAAAAGAAAACGCTGAATGACCTTTCCGACCTCCGGATGGTCTTCTCCACGAACCCGGAAAACCGGGTGCCGGAAGACCTCCCAAATGATACCCCTTCCTCCACTCCATTTGCGAAACAACACCTGCGGATCCGCCTTGACCGCAAACACCGGGCAGGTAAAGAAGTCACCCTCCTCGAAGGCTTTGACCTTAGTGCCAATGAACTGGAAGCCCTTGCCAAAAAGCTGAAAAGCCAGTGCGGTATCGGCGGTGGCGTTGATTCGGAAATTATTTTTCTTCAGGGCGACCAGCGGAAAAAACTTCCGGGAATTTTGCAGAAGATGGGGTTTGGTAAAATTAAAGTAGTTAGCTAGTTAGTCAGT
>CAYOPD010000128.1:0-11251 GCA_964405735.1 uncultured Saprospiraceae bacterium
GGAAGCATGGATTCTCCCGCTGTTGCGATCCGCCGGTCTCCCAAAACTTTCAGGGCTTGAGCGATGATCTCTTCATCTGAGTCCTGTAAAAGGGCGACCAGGTCATCTGCATAACCTGCATTTTTATCCAATAACTGCCCGATACCCCAAATGCCATGTACCCTGGCCAGTTGACTTTCTTTCTGAGCGATCGCATTCTTCAGATTGGAGTAACCCTTTTTACCCCTATGGGCGAGTTCAAACTGAGCTTTGAGGCGCACCCGCATATCCGGGTACTTCAACAGGGTTTCCAGGCGGGCTTCATCCAGGGTACTGTATTGGAGGCCAATCAGTTTTTGGGTTTCGGTCCTTTGTACTTTGAGGTCGTTCTTGTCTTCACTGACATCGATTTTCCAAACCCGTCCATAGTTTTTGGTATTCCAGCCATTGACCCAGTCGGCCGCATACAAGGCACCGTCGATTCCAAAGCGGATCCCGGTCGGAAGGAATCCGCTGACCATATCGAGGTCGGAATCCAGGTCAAAAGAAGCCCCTTTGGGTTTTAAGCTGAACGCCCAGATATGCGAGGAGGCCGGGTTGCCCACAAATTCCACAAGGAAGAATTTTTTAAGCCATTCGCTTCCCAGGGCGGTGCCGGGATTGTAAACCATGCCGGTCGGACCGTTGTGAAAATTCTGGATCGGAGGAATGATGTAAGCTGCCTGACCTTCCCAGCGCGGAACGGAAAGCCTTTCATCCATCCACACCTTATAACCGTTGTTTTTAGGATCGGTGTATTTCCCGTATTGCCAGTTTGACCGCCATCCGGCATCGGAACCTTCGACAATGTGGACCAGTCTCTCCCTTTCTCCGCGGTGGTCTCCGTCATTGTCGGAAGAAATCAGGTTGCCGTATTCGTCAAATACAAACTCATGGGTATTCCTTAGGCCGGAGGCATAGACTTCAAAATCGCTGCCGTCCGGATTGCATCTCAGGATCATGCCTTCATTGGGATGATGGTATTTATTGCCCTGGAGGTCGGTGATGCTCGCCCCGATATCGCCAATATTCCAGTAGATTTTGCCATCTGGCCCCTCGATCACCCCGGACATATTGTGCCCGCTGAATCCGATATGGACCGAATATCCATGCGAAATCGACGTTTTTTTATCCATGATTCCATCCCCGTTGGTGTCTTCCATCCTCCAGAGGTCGGGACCTATAGCGAGGAACATATCTTTTTCCCTCACCAGGATGCCTCCCAGAATATCGGACACTTCATCGTTAAAATCATTGATCACCCTCGTGGACACTTCAGCCAGGCCGTCCTGGTCCCGGTCTTCCAGTTTCCATACTTCTTCCTTTTCAACCGCGAGGTCCCTCCAGTCGTGTATGCTGTCCTGGTTGAGATCGGCCAGCCATTTGTTTTCTTCTGATTTTTCCGGGGCAAAAGTTTCATGTAAAAATTTGCGCCGGTCCTCCACCGTCTGCAAGGCAATGGAAGGGGTCATCCAGTGTGGATATCCCCTGATGTCAAATTCCGAATTTTTCTGACGGTTGGTCCGGGTCAGGTAGATGTTACCGTTCGCGTCAATGTCCATCGCCACCGGATCCGGTGCCAGTGAATCGGTCGCCCAGACTGAAATCTGAAGCCCGGGAGCCAGTTTCAGCGCCGAACGGGATTTGATTTCTTCCGCCATTTTTCGGGCAGAGGCTGAATCCTGCGTAATGGAAAGTAAATCCACCGCCTTGGGTGCCTGGTTTTTAGTACAGGCAGCCAGGAATAGGGCAAAAAGGGCCGGAATGGCCAACAGAATATACCGGATTTTCATGGAGAAGCAATTTATTTTAGAAGGCAACAAAAATAGGGAAAAGCTCAGGGTTGCGACTTTCTCCTTAAATTAAATCCATGAAACTGATCCTTCTTGGGCTAATGCTGACCATTCTGGCGCCTTCCGCCTATGCCCAAAAAATGGTAAAAATATTCAACGGAAAAAACCTGGATGGCTGGAAAGTCCCTGAAAACAATACCTGGTATACGGCATCCAAAGGCATTCTGAACATTCAAAGCGGCCCCGACCGCAAGGGTTCGATCCTCTGGACGGTGAAAGAATACCGCAATTTTATTATTCAGGCTGAATTTAAAATGGGCGCAGGCACAGTCGATTCGGGCATCTTTCTACGCGGGGAAAACGATCAGGTACAGATCGGGATCAGCGGCTCTTTAAAACGGGATATGACGGGCTCGCCCTATATCCCCGGACTGAGGTATCCGGTTGAAGCAAAGGGCGTGAAAGAACTTCTCAGGGAAAAGGACTGGAACACCATGAAGGTGAAAGTAGTGGACAAAACGTATACCGTCTGGCTGAATGGAAAAGAAGTGATGACCTATACCTCAGAAAAGATACCTGCCTCGGGCCCGGTAGGGTTGCAGCTCCACCCCGGAAACGATATGAATATACAGTACAGGAAGATAAGATTGGGAGAAATTGGAGAGTAGAGGTAGGTGGTCAGTAGTCTGTAGTCAGGAAGGATAATAATTGAATTATTGGCATCGGTTGCTTTCGTTTGAATTTATTCGTCGGCTTTGTACAGGAAAATAAAATGGTTGGTCTTTTCCTTTAGTGTGGTGGTCCCTGCCCTGGAAATGTACGGGCAGCCTGACGGCCTGATTTTTCAACATTATAGTTATCAGGAAGGCCTTTCCGCGCCGGTCCGGAAAATTCAACAGGACTCTTCTGGTTTTATCTGGATTGGCACCGAAGATGGCCTCAACCGGTTCGATGGTAAAAATTTTACCGTGTACCGTAATTCCCCGGGGGACAACGGTTCCCTGTGCAACAACATTATCAATGATCTCCATACCGATGTCCGGGGCAGGGTCTGGGTGGCCACCAATGGAGGGTTGTGCTATTTTTCTTACCGCGATCACCGGTTTCACCGGATTCCCATTCCGGAATCCCTTGAACCTGTGGACCGGTACCGGGTTCATGGAGTGGCGGCCAATGGTTTTGGTGAAATCTGGTTTGCCACCAGGCATCAAATTCATTTGCTGGATTCCGGTTTTCAAATTAAAGAAAGCTTTGAAGTACCCGGCAATAAAAGTGCAATCATCCGGGATGTGTTCACGGACCGGAAGTCTGAACTCTGGATCGGCACCAATGATAACGCAATCTATTTATTTGACGGGGAAACCCGCTCCTTCAGGTCCGGCAACCTGCACTCGGCCTATGCCAGTCAACAAAAATTGACCATCACCACCCATCCCTTGTCCCGTGAGGGAGGAGATACCCTGCTTGCCGGAACCTGGTATGGTGGACTGCAAATTTTGTATGTGGACGGGCATGGAATAGCCGGCCGTGAAATCGCCAATCCACTGGAAAAGGATCACAAAAAAAATATCATCACTTCGATATGTCGCTGGAAGGACAATCTCTGGTGGATCGGCAGTTATGGTTGCGGCCTGTTTCTTTATGATGCCGGTCAACAACGATTCCTCCGGCAATACCGGCATCGGGCAAACCACTCCAACAGCCTGGGCAATGACCTGGTCAATGATGTATTTGTCGACACCCGGGGTATTGTATGGATTGGGACAGAAGGCGGCTTGGATAAATACGATGAAAGGTCGGAACAATTCACCCTGGTTGCCATCGGGGACAAACCCGGAGAGACGTCCGTGGTGCGTCTCCCCAGGTGTATGGTGGAGGATCCTACGAATCCGGCCCTGATTTGGGTTGCCGTACCGGGCATCGGTTTATTGCAATACACCCGCAACGGAATTCTCATGGAACCCTCAACGCCTTCCTGGGCATCCCGGTTTCGGGATAAGAACATTTATAGTATGTTTTTTGAAAACAACGCTTCTTTATTACTTGGGACGGCAACAGGCGTTTACAGGGCCAATCCAGGTTTGAATAGAATCAGCGCGGTTTCCTTCCCGGGAAACCGGATGCCCAATGGGGTCAATCACATCCTCCGGGATCAGAAAGGAAGAATGTGGTTCTCCACCTACTCCAGCGGCTTATTTTGTTTTGATTCTACCTCCCGCCAACTGCGTCAATTTTCACAGAATCCGGACCAAGGACCTGGCTTGCCAGACAATAAGATTTTCTGCATGCTTGAAGACCATGCCGGACAAATTTGGGCCGGCAGTCAAAACAGGGGGCTTTGCCGAATCAGCCCGAAAATCGATGAAATCCAATGCCTGGAATACCGACAAAATGAAACTTACGGCTTGCCCGACAATAATATTTATGACCTTTTTGAGGATGGGGAACAGCGGCTCTGGGTGGCCACCGAAAACGGTTTGGCTTGTATCCTGCCCGGTGGACAAGGAATAAGGACCTATGATATGGGTGACGGACTGAGCAATAATGTAATCTATTCCATTACCCGGGGTAAAGAGGGCCATCTCTGGCTGGCAACCAATAATGGCCTTTGTGATTTCGACACCCGCTCGTATAAATCAAAAAATTATTTTATCCGATTTGGCCTGCCCAATAACCGGATTAACGGAAGTGCCCTGGCTACGCGCGACGGGCACCTGCTTTTTAGTACCGGAAGCCATATTCTGGTTACCGATGCCGCTAAACTCGACCATAACGGCATTCTGCCGTCCACAGTGATAACCGGCATCCGGGTATTTGAAAAACCTTTTGCATTCATTCAGGACAAAACGGGCATTGGCCCATTGATGCTTACCTACCGTCAGAATAACATCAGCATTGATTTCACCACACTCAATTTTAATAATCCGGAAACCAATCAATTTAGTTATAAACTGGAAGGCCTGGATGAAGACTGGATGAGCAGCGGGTCAAGGCAAACGATCAGCTTTAATAATCTTTCCGGCGGCAGTTACCTATTCAGGGCAAGAGCGTTATACGCGGACGGAAAATGGACCGAAACGCTGCCTGTCCGGATTCACATCGCTCCACCATTTTGGCTCCAGGGCTGGTTTATCCTTCTGGTGCTGATCACCCTTGCCGGTGCCGTATATGCAATCTTGCGATTCCGCATCAATCAACTGGTCCGACTGCAAAAGATCAGGCTGAACATAGCCCGGGATCTTCATGACGATATCGGCTCTACCCTGAGCAGCATACATATGATGAGTATGATGTCGCTGGAAAAACAACAGGGCCGGCCCGAAACGGAAACATTCGCCACCATATCGAAAGCATCACAGCAGGCCATGGAGCTCATGAATGAAATTGTATGGTCCATCAACCCAAAAAACGACACCCTGGACATGATGCTCATCCATATGCGTCAGTTCACTTCGGAAATCCTGGAACCCCTGAACGTCCAATATCATTTTATTCAGTCGGAAGCCTGTAATCGACTGATCATCCCCCTTGAAAAAAGAAAAGATTTTTATTTGATTTTTAAAGAGGCTATAAATAATATCGCCAAATACGCCCAGGCTACACAGGTGACGATCGAATTAACCTGCCAGCAGAAATCCCTGAACTTAACCATTTCAGACAACGGCAGGGGATTTGATCCTCAGGGAAAATATTTGGGAAACGGATTAAAAAATATGGAAGCCCGGGCCCGGATGATCCAGGGCAAAATGGTCATCCAATCCAAACCGGGAGAGGGATCCAGGACACAACTGGTATTTCCGCTTGTCCCATAAAGGTGGGATTGCCCCACATCCGGGATACCAGCTAACTTTCGCCCGCGGATGAAAACGGAAATCGTCATCTTTGAAGACAATGCTTTTCTCAGAAAAAGCATAGCAGACCTGATCCGTGAGGATGGTCGATTCAACGTCACCGGGGATTTTGACAACTGCAACCTCATCGTCAGCCAGTTGAAAAGACTGCAGCCCAAAGTAATACTGCTGGACATCGGCATGCCCGGAATCAGCGGCCTCGAGGCATTAAAACTGATTAAAGCCCATTTTCCGGAAATATTGGTGATCATGCTCACCGTGTTTGAGGATAATGAAAATATATTCGAGGCCATTTGTTCCGGAGCCTCCGGTTACCTTTTGAAAAAAACACCTCCCCAAAAGATTCCAGAAGCCATCGAGGAAGTGCTCCAGGGGGGAGCTCCCATGACTCCATCCATTGCAAGAAAAGTACTTCATCTGTTCAAATCCAACTTTAAGCCATCCCGGGAGCTGGATCAATTGAGCCCAAGGGAGCAGGAGGTTCTCCAGCTCCTCACGACAGGGCACAGTTATAAAATGATTGCGCAAAAATGCCAGATCACGGTGGAGACTGTGCGAACACATATCAAAAGGATCTACGATAAACTGCACGTACATTCTGCCACCGAAGCCGCAGCCAAGGCATTTAGAAAATAACTGCGGCTTTGTCCCATAATTATGGGATTGACTGGCGGCGGCGTCTTTCTGAATTTCGTCTTGTCTTCAAGCCCAAATTCAAACCCCAAAAAACCATACCATGTTTATTGTCCGTGATATTTTCAACTTAAAATACGGAATGTTTAAAGAGGCGATGGCCTCCATCCGACAGGCCGTAAGCCTGGGATTGCTGCCGGAAAAAGATGTGAGGATATTGAGTGATTTCACCGGAGATGCCTACCGCCTCATCATGGAGTCCGGTTATGCCAGCCTGGCAGATTATGAAAAGGATCTGGCCGAAGGCATGAAGGATCCCCGATTTTCACAATTCTATTCGGTTTTTACAAGCTATGTGTCATCGGGTCACCGGGAGATCCTTCGCACACATCAACTCTGATTTCTTTCATAAAACCCCAAAACGCATGAATAATAAAACAGGAATCCGGTTCATCCTCGCTTTCTTCGCTTGCTTGCCTGCCCTTAGCTTGAGATCCCAGTCGGTAAGCCTGGCCTCTACCTCTGAAGGGAAATCATCTGCAGCATCCATGCCTTCTGCACCGGCCGCTATTGATAAATCAAATTTTGTAGTAAGGGATATTTTTTACCTTGAGTACGGGCATTACCGGGATGCCATTGCATTGATCGATGAGGCCATGAAAGCCAATATGTTTCCACCGAACGGACGGGTACTGACCGACTTCACGGGCGATGCCTACCGGCTGATCCTTGAATCAGGCTTCAATTCCCTGGCCGATTATGAGAAGGCCCTCAATACCGAATTCGGCCAAGCGGGATGGAGAGACTGGTACGAGAAATTCAAACCCCATGTCGAATCGTCTTCCCGGGAAATCCTGAGATGGGTGAGATAATACAAATTGTTTGATAAAACCTCAAAACCACATATATGAAAAAAATCATTTTGATTGCCTTCGTGCTTTTCAACGGATTGGTATTTTGGAATTCAAACTCCATTCAGGCGCAGGATGTAAACAAAGTAGCCTCCTCCGTCTACAAGCTCGTGGCGGATACCCTGGGCCTACGTGTATTTGAAACGATCTGGACTCCAGGGGCCGTGGCGGCATTTCACACCCATCCGGATTATGCCGCTTATGTAATCGAAGGCGGTACGCTGGATGTCATTGAAGCGGATGGCAAAAAAACCACTTTTGAATTGGTGCCCGGGATGGCCTTAATTGCAGGAACGGAATCCCACAGTGCCATCAATACAGGAAAAACGACCATAAAAGTTGTTGTGGTGGAGACCACAAGACCCCGCAAATAGCCGGTTTCCTTTGATGCTTTCCCTTCGCAGCTAATTTCCAAATGTTATTTGTTGTTACTATTTTAGTACCAACAAAACCTTAAAAATGAAAACTGTATCAAAATGGGTGGGGATCATCCTCGCCATTGTCCTGGTCGTGGGAGCTATCACTGCTTTCTATCTGAAATCGAAATTTGAAAATTTATCCAAACGTACCTTTGAGCCCAAATTCACGGCCGTACCCATCCTGTCGGATAGTGCGTCGCTTGAAAGGGGTAAAGTGCTTGCTGTGGGCTGCCGGGGTTGCCATGGGAATGATTACGCGGGACTGGATTTTTTTAATGACCCTGCCATTGGATACATGTCCAGCCCTAATCTTACCGGTGCCAAAGGATCTGCTACTGAAAATTACAAAGACCTGGACTGGACCCGGACGCTTCGGCATGGTGTCAACCCGGCAGGAAAACCATTGATGGTCATGCCCTCCGAGGCAATTGGCCTAATGAGCGACCAGGACCTGGGATGTCTGATTGGATTTTTAAAATCTTTACCTAAGATTGAGAAGCCCCTGGGCCCTACCCAGTTTACATTTATGGCTAAAGTCATGGCCGGGGCTGGTCTGTTTGGAAATCTTTATCCCTGCGATATCATTAAACACGATGAAGTGCAATCCATCCCCCATGTTGAAATTTCCAGCAACCCGGAATATGGCGCATATATTACCCGATTCCATGGATGCCAATCTTGTCATGGAGCCACTTTCAACGGAGGAGTATCCCCCGATCCGGTCTCCCCTCCGGGTGTGAATATTACTCCGGCAGGCAATATTGGCAAATGGACCCTGGACCAGTTTAAAGAAACCGTACGGTCCGGCAAAACCCCTGAAGGGAAAATCCTTGACCCTAAATTTATGCCCTGGCCAGGCATTGGAGCACACAACGATATTGAACTGGAGGGTTTATTTAATTACCTCAAATCCCAGCCTGCCCTGGCTAACTCGCCGGAGCTGGACAAGAAACTGAAGGAACTGGCTAAAAAATAATTCCTGAAGGCGGATCATATACCGTCCTCAAGTTCAGGATAAGCCACCCTGATATTCTTATTCCTTGGCTGAACCGCTCCTATATACCTTAGGATGCAGGCCTGTCGGTCTTTGGTATCGGTACCGGTTAGCCAATAAATTGTGTTAGAAAAGAATCCCTAATTAATTTTCAATAGACGAGATCCTCCCGGAATATGTTTAACAACATCTCCTGAGGCTGCTTTAAGCATAAGTAGGCTGAAACACACCGATTAGTTTTGTCCCATACTTCTCCGTTAACAGAAAAAATATAATATATGAAAACTCAATTGTTTAAAATCTTATTTCTGCTCACTTTGTTCAACCTGGTCACCAGCTGCCAAAAGAATGATATTGAAGAATCGGTAATCGGCGAGTCCAAGGGCCTTGTCAAGGACTTTGACCATTCCACGATTTGGGAATGGAATGAATTGTATTTAAGAATCGACAAGGATGCCGTCGGATTCCGCCCGTTGCCAGCCCCCCGCACGCTTGCTTATCTTGGCCTTTCGGCCTATGAAATTTCCGTCCCTGGCATGCCTGGATTTCAAAGCCTCAGGAGTAGATTCCCCGACCTGATCTTACCATCCCTCCAGGAAGGCCAGGCTATCCATTGGCCAACTGCAATCAATGCCAGTTATGGTTTCCTTATGCGCAAATTTTTCTTTAAAACCAACTTTGTTCAGGGCTTTTCACACCTGAACAACGAAGAAGCCCAGCGGCTGATCGAATCGCTGGAGACCAGCCTGGAGCGTAAGTATGAAAATGAAGTGGATGATTCCCAAATATTCCAGGAATCCAGAGACTGGGGCAGGCAAGTGGCCTCCGCCATTTGGAACTGGGCCAGTTCCGATCCTTATGCTCATGAGGCTGACAACAATCCCCTCTCCAACGATCCCAATAAAAAATATTACCACAACTGGAAAGAGAAGAGCCTGGATAAAGCGGGGAAACAATTGCCGGGGAAATGGATTCCTACCAACGACAATCCGGATGGAGGACGTTTCCCATTCGGAGGCCGGTTCCGGACTTTTGCCACTTCAGAAGCTCAAAAACTTTGTCCACCTCCTCTGGCGTACAGTGAAAATAAAACATCTCCGTTTTATGCCCAGGCCCTGGAAGTATATTCCCTGTCCAATGCAGGCATGCCTTATGAGGACCGGTGGATTTCTGAATTCTGGAGTGATGATCTTGAAGGCCAGACCTTCAGTCCTCCGGCCAGGCCAATCGCCATCCTGAATGAAATCATGATTCTGGAAAAAATCAACCTCGAAAAATCAGTCGAGTCCGTAGCCAAGCTGGGACTGGCACTCAATGATTTTGCAGTAGGATGCTGGTATTCCAAATGGGTGTATAATGTGGAAAGGCCGGAAACGTATATCCAGCGCCTGATGGATCCCAATTGGGAACCCATCCTTACCGATCCCCAGTCGGGCAAACTGGGACTTACTCCGCCATTCCCGGCTTATCCCTCCGGGCATTCCACCTTTGCAGGAGGATCGGCTGTAATCCTTTCCAATCTTTTTGGTTCCAACTATGAATTCACGGATCTGTGTCATAAAGGCCGGGTTGAATTTTTAGGTACTCCTCGCACCTTCAACTCTTTCGAGGATGCAATGAAAGAAAACGCCTTGTCCCGGATTACGCTCGGTGTGCATTTCCGGATGGATTGCGATGCAGGATTGACTTTAGGACAACAAACCGCCAGGAGGATATTGAAATTGCCCTGGAAATCAGAATAAACGTATTATTTATACTCCCATGATTAATTGAGTTGAATAAGGGCCAGTAGTATTCCAGGAAGTTGGGTGTATTACTGGCCTATTTTTGAAAATTAAAAATTTACTTAAAATTCAGCGCCTTTTCCTATTTAAGGACTTACAGATCCGAATTAGCATTACCTTAACGGCATAGACAATTTTAAATTTTGTTTTATGCCTGATATTGGTACACGGATACACCCTTCCCCTTTCTCAGACCATGGATGCGGCAATTGCCTGACTTGTCCCCTGCGCAAACTTTCCTTGTTTGATAACCTGGACGCCAGTTCGCTCGGGCTGCTGATGACTCACAAAACAACCGTCAGCTATCAGGCTGGAGAGACTTTATACAAGGAAGGAAACAAAGTGCAGGGGCTCATCTGCCTCAAAAGCGGTAAACTGAAAGAATACAAAACAGCTCCTTCCGGAAACAAATTGATCCTTTCCCTTAAAAAGCCGGTTGAGTTTGTCGGATTGTCCGACCTGTTGCTGCATTCGCATCACCACTCGTCGGTAATGGCGCTCGAAGATGCTGAAATCTGTATCATTGATAAGGAAGATTTTATGCAGGTGTTCAGGAATAACAGCCTGTTTGCCCAGCGCATCAGCGTTTATCTTGCGCGTTTGCTGGAGTACAATCAGAATCACCTGCTGAATCTCACCCAAAAGCACATGCGGGGCAGACTGGCTTATGCCCTCCTTTACCTCAAAGACTATTTTGGCGAAAGGCAAGCCGATCATTTTCTGGATTCCAGCCTGAAACGCTCCGATATGGCCGCCCTCACCAACCTGACGACCGCCAATGTGATCCGCACGCTATCTTCCTTTTGCGAAGAATCCCTGATCGAAATCCATGGCAGGGATATCCGCAT
>CAYOPD010000129.1:0-11179 GCA_964405735.1 uncultured Saprospiraceae bacterium
CAGAAGCCAGCAGTCAGTTAAATCGTTCTTTCCTGACCACTGACCACTGACCACTCCTCAATGTTTACCGCATAAGCATTTGCCAATTTCCTCGCTCTCGCCGGTAACGGGAAAATATCCTGCATTCTTTTCCATCTCCCAGAAAAATGGCTTCCTGGGTTTGCTGTAATTGCCGGTTTCATTCATGGTTTCTGCATCGTAAAGCCTCCCATTGATCATGGTATACCGGATCGTCTCGGTATTATAAATGCTCTCCAGTGGATTTTTATCCAAAACTAGGAGGTCAGCCAGTTTCCCTGGTTCAAGGGAACCAATCCAATCATCGAAGCCAAGACTTTGGGCCGGATTGATCGTCGCCGTCTTCAGCGCCTGGTGGTTGGACATACCCCCCTGGGCCATCATCCAAATTTCCCATTGGGCGCCCAATCCCTGCAACTGTCCGTGGGCCCCTATATTGACCTTTACTCCGGCGTCGTTCAATTTTTTTAATTGCCTGGAAACGAGAATATGCCCGTTTTCATATTCTTCTTCCGGAAGCATGGTCCGGTGACGGCTCCTCGTATCAATGATGGACCTTGGGGTGAACTGCAGCAGGCGTTTCTTTTCCCAGACATTGCTGTGCTGGTACCAGTAATATTCTCCGCTGACCGAGCCATAGGATACGATAAGAGTGGGGGTGTAGGCTGTTTTTGAATGTTTCCAAAGCTGTATGATATCATCGTGCAGCACCGCTATGGGCATATTGTGCTCAATGGTAGTATGCCCGTCCAGGATCATGGAGGTATTGTGATAAAAAAAGGCGCCGCCTTCGGGCACGACTTCAATATCCAGTTCGCGTGCGGCCTGGATGATCATTTGCCGCTGGTCCCTCCTGGGTTGGTTATAACTTTTTACCGAAAAAGCGCCGAAAGCCTTGGTTCTCCGGATGGCGCTTCTGGCATCCTCCAGGTTGTTGACCACTGCCTTAAAATTTCCGTCTGCACCGTATAAGATGGTACCGGTGGAAAATACCCTGGGACCCACGATCCTGCCCGCTTTTTGAAGTTCACTTTGGGCAAAGACCCACTCCGTATTGGCCGAAGGATCATGCATGGTAGTGACCCCATAAGCCAGGTTGGCGTAATAGGGCCAGAACTGTTGCGGAGCAAGACCAGAATTAAAGTGGTTGCCATGGGCATGGGCATCGATAAAGCCGGGCAGGATGGTTTTGCCCTGGCAATTGATGGTGCGGGTACCGGCCGGGATGGTCACGGATCCTGTTTTTCCTATGGCTTTTATGATATTTCCTTCGATGAGCAGGGTTCCGCTGCTGATCACTTCATCCCCTTTCATCGTGATGATCCGTACGTTGGTGAAAGCAAGGGTGCCTTCCGGTTTGTCCATGGGCAGGCTGAGCCCGATGTCAATGCCCGTTTCCGGCATTTTAAACTGGGATTCGGGTTTGCCGGCTATAAACTCAAAGCGGTCTTCAAGCGGGATGGAAAAATATTCATTGCCCAGGGTATAAAACAACCACTTGCTGTCGTTGCTCCAGTGCAGGTTGAATCCGGCATCTTTAGCCACCTGCCTCACCGGGAAATCCGCGGTACCGCTTCCCAGGTCAATGGTTTTACCGGACTGCGGAAAGGCGGCCACGTATACTTTATGCAGGTCGATGAAAGCCACCCATTTTTCGTCCGGGGAAAGAATGAACTGGCTTCCATAAGTGCTTTTGATATGGGTCCGTTCATCACTTCCATCCAGCTTGCAGCTGTACAAATAGGAACTCATGCCCCCTCCGGCCTGATAGTAGATCCGGTCTCCTTTGGCATTAAAGCGGGGATGGTCACCCTGCCGGATGACAAAGCGGGCAGGCCCGCCACCGGCATTCATGATGTATATTCCTGGCATGGCTGTATTGGCCGGGCCCATGAGGTCACTGGATCCTTCTTTGACAAACACGATCTGTTTTCCGTCCGGGGAAAATGTGGGGGTCCGGTAATTCCCATTTTCTGTGGTCAATTTTTCCGAATGAAGATCTCCGGTATTGATTTTGAAAATGGAAGAGGAAGTAGAATCACCCAGGGCGACATAGACCAGATATTTCCCATCCGGTGAAAAGGAAGGTTCAAATTCAAAGGTGCCATTCTGCGTCAGCCGCCTGGGCAGGCCCTCCGGCAATTCCTTTTTCCATAAATGGCCGGCGGCGTAGAATACGATATATTTCCGAAGGGGATCTGTCACCAGGTGCCGGATCGCTTTCGCCTGGAAATGGTCCGGGTTGAGGTTTTGTTTAATCCTGATTGCATCATAAATCCGTTGACTGACCTGGCAGGTGAAAGGTACTTCAGTGGATTGGTTGAATCCGTTTACATTGACTTTGTTGATTTTTCCATTTGCCCAGATAAAAACGGACTGATTATCCGGAGCCCAGGCAAAGCCCGTATAGATGCCGAAAATGGTCCAGGATTCCTGCTGGTCCTTGGACAATCGGTCAAATACCGGCCACTCCCGGGCCGTTTCCAGTTCACGGACATACAATACGGTTTTGGTCCTGACCCTTTTTACAAAAGCAAGGTATTTCCCGTCACGGGAAACCTGGGGACGGACCGCGCCGCCTGCTCCCCCGGTAACGGTTTCAATGGTTCCTTTCTCACGATCATATCTCCGGATTACGAAGATCTGGTTGTTGGGATCCTTATTGTATTGGAAAAAGCCCCCCGGATACATGTCCTCGCTGTAATAAACATAACGGCCGTCCGGGGATATACTGGGCTCATTGAGATCCTGTTGGTCGTTTTTCCTCGGTGTCAGCTGCAATCCCTTGCCCCCGCTGATATGGTACATCCAAAGCTCTCCCGCACCCAGGGACCGCGTGGAAGTGAAATGTTTTCGCGCAATGATAAATTCACCGTCAGGGGTCCAGATTCCATTGTTTAATAGCCGGAAGTCCTCATTCGTAATGGCTTTGGCGTTTTGACCGTTCCGGTCCATCACCCAGCAATTATCCCCACCGCCCGCATCGGAAGTGAAAAGTATTTTTTTCCCATCCGGACTGTACCGGGGCTGGACTTCGAAAGCATGCCCGCCCCGGATGAGCCGGGCAGTGCCCCCTCCAACAGGCAGGGTATAAAGGTCTCCCAGGAGGTCAAAGACGATTTCTTTTCCTTCGGGGTCCAGGTCCAGGTTCATCCATGTGCCTTCTTGGACAGTGAAGGATACTTCCTGATAAGGGCCCGGAGGATTGGAAACGGTCCATTTTTTAGATTCCTGGGAAAGAACAGGGAGTATGGAGAATGAGGTAAAGGTTAAGATTGAGGTTAAGATTGAAAATTTGGAGATCATTTGATTGCAGTTTTTACGGTCAGCGGTGAAATTATTGATTTCTGATTACTTTATAAATGAGGTCGATTTTATCCGAAGAGAACCCAGGAGCATAACCATGTTATATATTCCAATAAAATAGTGTTAGAACTAAATAGCCAATGCATTTATTGAAGCAGTAGACTTCTTTATCTTTCAGTTTGTATTAAATCAACGCTTCTTTACCCGGTCCTTATCTGCATGGGAATGATTTTTCCGGCAGGTGCATTTAGCCAGATCGACCCAAAAGCAACCCGGGAGACCAAAGCATTATATAAAAATTTAAAACGACTCTTATCATGAATTTGATGGCGGCTGGTTTTGGTGGGGGAAACCGCATTGCACCCGGGAAGAGTTTATCGGGGTGTGGACTTTCACGGTTCGTTACCTGCGGGATTCCCTGCAAGTTCACAATCTCATCTATGCTTATTCTCCAGACTGTAAATTCAATAATGGGATAATCCTGGCTTGGTGAGTGTTGTCCGGGATAACCCTCCATGATTTTATTTTTTCCGCATTAACTTGCGTATCGATGTTTGGTCTCAGCGAGGGAAACGCATTTAACATGGCCTTCACCTGCCTGGTTTTGGCCATCGCGATATTTCTCAGGTATGTCCTGATGGCAGGGGTTTTTTATTACCTGGTCAATATCCGGTTTGCCACCCGGTATCAACTCCGCAAAGTGAACCTCAGGCCGGGAAAGAACCATCAGATCCAGGCTGAAATCAGGTATTCTTTCATTGCTTCGGTCCTGTTTGCCTTATTGGGTACCCTGGCCATTTACTCCTGGCAAAAGGGATGGACCTGCATTTACACGGACCTTTCCGGTTGGCGGGCCTGGTGGCTTCTCCCAGGTTTATTCCTCGTCTTGTTTATACATGAAACCTATTATTATTGGCTGCATCGGTGGATGCACCGGCCTGAAATTTATAAATGGGTGCATCGTACGCACCACGAAAGCCTGGCCACCACGGCCTGGACCTCCTTTTCTTTCCACCCTTTGGAAAGCGTGTTGCAGGCCCTGCCCATTTTTATTCTGATCTATATACTGCCCCTGCATCCGGCAACGCTGATTGCCCTTTTTCTGATCATGTCGGTGACCAGTGTGATCAATCACCTCAATTATGAGTTGTATCCAGCCGGCACCAACCGGCATTGGTTGGGGAAATGGTGGATCGGGGCCACACACCATGGACTTCATCATAGCCGGTTTAATTTCAATTATGGGCTTTATTTTACGTTTTGGGACCATTGGATGAAGACGGAAAGCCCGGATTTTGAATCCGTTTTTGATGAAAAAACCAAAACCGTATGAAGGCTTTGTTTAAAGGAATATTATGGATTCTGGCAGAGGGGTTTGTGTATGCCGCTTTGTTTGTTGCCACCGGGGCATTGATCATCTATGGTATCCAGTTTTTATCTGGTAACGAATATTTGTTTTGGACTTCCACGGCCCTGAATGAACAAACCAATCCTTATCACCTGCTGACCAGTACCTTTATTCCTGTGCTCATCAGCGGCACGGTGGCTGCTGTGCTTAGCCACCGCTACCTCTTCAAAAGGCCTCTTGCCGGATTAGGTTTTGTCCCGGACCGGGCCTTCACCTGGTTTGGCCTGGGATGGTTATGGAGCCTGGGCCTGGTTCTACCCGGCTTCCTGATCCTATGGTTGTTTGGGCAAATTCAATTGTTGCCGGCAGACTGGAATTGGTTTTATTTCACCGGGTTCATCGTGTTTTTTATCATACAAAGTGCAGGCGAGGAAGTGATCACCCGGGCCTACCTCATTCCGATGATCGAAAACCGGTTCAATACCCTGGCCGCCCTTGTGGTATCTGCTTCGGTATTTGCCCTGCTGCATCTGGGCAACGAACATTTCACCTGGATCGGGTTTCTCAATATCCTGGCCGGTGGGGCGTTGATGGCTCTTTTTTTTGTCTGCTATCGCAATATCTGGGTCTGTACAGGCCTGCATGCGGGCTGGAATTTTGTCCAGGCCAGCCTGCTGGACTTTAATGTGAGCGGCATCGATGTATACAGTTTTATACAATTCAGGGATATCGGATACCCGGGGCTCAGCGGAGGGGCTTTTGGTTACGAAGGTTCATGGATCGCTTTGATGATACAAGCCGCGGGCATTTATTTTTTTATCCGTTGGAAATGGGTTGAATTATCAGCTTTGTTGAATCCTAAGGTCACACCGGTGGTCGAAAGGGTGGGAGAAACGAATATTTGGATGCCCATCCAGGATGAAAATACAAGTCAATAGAACCTATCCCATTTTGATGAGGTAACCCGTGTAAAGGATATAAGCCGCAAGCATTAAAAATGCTTTCCAACGGTCCAGTTTGTGCCGGGTAAGTATAAAAAGAAAAACCATCAGGGCCAGGGTCCCGGCAATCAGAACATAAATGTCCCGGTTCATCTCCGTATTATAGTCAATGGGATGAATCATTCCGGTAACCCCCAGGATGAATAAGATATTAAAAATATTGGAACCAATGACATTGCCTATCGCGATATCATCGTGTTTGTGAAAGGCCGCTACCGCTGAGGTGGCCAGTTCGGGCAGGGAGGTTCCGATAGCCAGGATGGTCAGGCCGATCAGTTTTTCACTCCAGCCATAGTATTGTGCGATGATCACGGCATGGTCGACGACCAGTTTGCCGCCACCGATCAGGGCGGCCAGGCCTGCGACGATCATGAATATGGATGTCATCATGGTATACTGATGGTATCCTTCCTCGGCATTTTTTGCCGTAGCTTCCTTCATGCTCAGGTATACATAATATAAAAATCCACTGAAAAAAGCCAATAAAATAAAAGCATCCAGCCGGGACAATATATTGGAGCCGGATTCGCTCATTCCATGCCAGGAATCATTGACCAGGAGCCAAAGTAAAAAGGCCGCGCCCAGGGAAATGGGGATCTCCTTGTTCACAGTATTCCGGTGGACTGCAAGCGGGAAAATGAGACCGGACACTCCGAGTATAAATAACAAATTGAAATTATTGCTCCCTATCACATTGCCAAAAGAAGCATCGTTTTTGCCATCCAGGGCGGCCAGCAGGCTAACGGTGAGTTCCGGCATAGAAGTGCCAAATGCAACTACAGTAAGTCCAATAGCCAGGTTGGAAATGCCCTTTCTTTTTGCCGCCGAAGAAGCCCCCTTTACCAGCCAATCAGCCCCTTTTACCAAAATGGCAAAACCAAGCAACAGGAGGAGAATGGATATAAACATGGCGCAAATATAAAAATTCCAAACGAGGTCATTGGGGACACCCCGGTCGGTAAACCCCTCACCGGCTACGGATAAAATTGGATGCAATGCTCAGGGGACGGAAGGTGTAACGCTTTTTGATATGGTGACCTCCGATGCGGGTGAAAATGTCCTGTAGCGTTTGAATCACTTCCAGGGTATGATCCCCTTTATTGATCATGACACATTCTGCCAGGGCAGCCCGGGCCGCATCCGTGATCTCAGACCGGGTAGCCAGACCTGTTTTATTTAAGTTCTCCAGTACCTGGGTAGCCCAGACCACCGGAACATGTCCGGCTTCGCAGATCCAGAGAATCTCCTCCTGGATTTCGCTCATCCGCTCAAACCCAATTTCAACCGCCAGGTCTCCGCGGGCGATCATGACGCCAAAAGATTTTTCCCGCATTCCCTGAAACAGGAGGGCCGGCAGATTTTTTACCGCTTCCGGGGTTTCGATTTTAAGCAGGATGGCCGGGGGCTGCTTTTTATACGTTTTCAGCAGTTCCTGGAGTAAGGTCAGGTCCTTCGGATGCCGCACAAATGAGTACCCAATCAGATCGGCATGTTTGCTGATAAAAGGGATACAGGATTTATCAAATTCAGTGAGCGCGGGCAGCCTGAGTCTTGAATCGGGGAAATTGAGCCCTTTTTCCGCTTTTATTCTTTTTTTTGATGAGGAGATCCGGCTTATCCGGAGAATGGCATAAGCCTTGCTTTTTTTTACAATTTTTCCACGAATAAGGCCATCGTCCATGAGCACATGATCTCCTTTTTTCAGGTCTGAAATGATTCCGTGTTCTCCCGTGCCAATCACAATATCTTTTTTATTAAATCCAAGGCCATCGTCGGCCAGCCAGACCAGTTGGCCTTCTTCTACATTGACCCTGCCGTCGCGGCTTCCTTTTTTTAATAATTGAGTTCTGATTTTAGGCCCGGGCAGATCCATGTAGATCTTGCAGGACAAGCCGGTGTTCCGGCAGGCTTTCTGAAGGGTCCTGATCATGATGGACCATATGCTTTCATCATCATGGGCGCAATTGATCCGGGCTACGTTCATTCCATTCAGCAACAATTGTTTGATGAAAGGATAATTTTGGGCAAAACTGGAATCAAAAGTCACCATGATATGCGGAATGGAATCATCCCTTTTAATGCCAAACAACTGTTTGCTCTGCCTGAAGATCTCCTTCCGGCTCAGCCGGTAATCACAGGCATTGAGTTCACCTGGTTTGTACTGTTTCCCAAGCCGCTGGAGAATGGCCTGCAATTGCCTTTGGATATGACTTTCGGAACTTGCCAGTGAAGAAAGGCCCAGGATGTGCAAATTATCCTGAAGGTCCCGGATGTCTTTATCGCGAAGGGCAAGGTATTGGAGCAGGTTGACCGCCCCTGTCCGATGTCCCTGGTGAACGGACTGAATCAAAGCAGAGTTTTGATTGGCGATCCGATCCATCCACTGTTCAAGCTTTTCCAATTGAAAGCGGACCGAATCAAGCGAAGGGGACATAAAAATGTAAACGCTAAAATAATGTTCCAGGATCCCTGATTCGGGTGATGAAAATCAGGGCAGCGGCTGATTTGGTCAAAATACTTAATCCAAAATACCCTCCGGAGGGGATTTGTAAACCACTCCCGGTCACTTACCTTAGGAGGCCTAAACCTAATTTTATGAAAACAATCATGCTTTGGATGGTTGCCTTTTTGTGTTTTTGCCCTTATTGTATCAAAGGACAGTCTCCGGGAACGATTAATATTCAAGGTGTTTTGACCCAATTCTCCGGTCAGCCGGTCCCGGACGGGCAGTACCTGTTAACTTTCAGGATCTATGCATCTGCCCTGGGTGATGTCGTCCTGTGGGAAGAAAAGCAGGGGAGCATCCAGGTTCAAAACGGGGTGTTCAGTACGGTATTGGGAAAGATCAATCCCCTGAACCTGCCTTTTGATAAACCCTATTTCCTCGGAATACGAACGGGCCAGGAGCCTGAAATGTCGCCCCGTATTGAGATGACCTCAACACCATACAGCCTCATGGCAAAAAATGTGGAGAACAACGCCATCTCCTCTGAAAAAATTCAATCAAACGCCGTCACCATTGATAAAATCTCTTCTCCGCTGATTTCCAGTTTAAACGGGGTCTCCAACGATGGCGGCAACATCAATATCGTGGCCGGAGCCAACATCACCATCCTCAGCAACGACCAGGACAATACCATCACCATTTCAGCAGTGAATCCCGGCAGCGGCACCGCCGGCATATCCCGGATCAACGCCGGAAATGCCATCACCGTCACCGGCCAGGACGGTCCAACCGCTACGATCTCCGTGAGCCCCAACTCCATAACCGGAAGTGAAATTCAAAACAATACGATCACCACCGATAAAATTGTACCCAATGTATTGTCCAGCCTGAGCGGGGTGAGCAACGATGGGGGAAATATCAACCTGGTGGCTGGAAATAATATATCCATTGTGCCTAATGATGCAAACAAAACCATTACGATCTCAGCCATAGGAAATGGCGGAGGAGGCACGGGGTCCATTAACCAGCTCCTTGAAGGCAATGGTATCGGCATACAAAATCCCCTTGGACCCAGTACCACCATCGGATTGAAGCCCAATATATTATTAGGGCCTGGCGGCTCCTTATCCCTGCTCAATCAGAATTCGGTCGCGGTGGCAGGCATTTCCGCCAATACCTCAAACCTGGGCGGTATTTTGAGTTTGTCCAACAGCCAGGGGATACAGACTTTCGGAGTCTCCCATTTTCCCGATGGGCAGCCTTTGCTCAGCCTGAACAGCAGGTTAGGAAGGCAGGTGGTCGATATTAAGGCCAATGAATTCAGCGATGGGGAGATCAATCTCAAATCAGTTCTCACGAATACTGCGATTCGCCTGATGGCAAATGAAAATGCTGGCGGCCTCATTAATATTTTTAATAGGTTCGAAAATATTACTGCGCAACTATCAAGCACTCCTGAAGGAAACGGGAGATTGACTCTTAATTCCATGGGTAATAGAAGGGTACTCGATTTAGAAACAAACCCTGCAGGAGGAGGTGTCTTACGGTTATTCAATATTGAAGGAACAGAAGCTTTAAGGTTGACAACTTTTGAAACATATGGCGGTTCTGTTAGGGTGGCGAACCGAGCGGGGCTTGTTGCAGCGCGTCTAAATGCATCAACCGCTGGTGATGGAAACCTCAGCATTTTCAATAACAACGAACAAGAAGCAGCTTATCTCACCATTAACAATAATGGAGGCGGGTTTTTAGGAATACGAAATGGGGAGAATGCGGAAGTCGCCAGAATAAGCACTATTTCAGATGGGCAACCCCGTCTTCTTTTGAATAACAGATTAGGCGGCATGGTGGCTGATCTTAGAGCAAATGAATTCAGCGATGGTGAGTTGACCCTGCGTTCAGTACTTCAGAATCCGACCGTGAGGCTAACCGCCAATGAAGATGCGGGAGGCCTGATCAGTGTGTTTAACCCCAATGGTTCGCTGGCAGCCCTTTTAAGGGGAAACGGGAGCGGATATTTTACCATTTTCAACCGGGATGAAATCGAAATGATCCAGCTTGGAATCAAGGAGGATCAGAATGCCCGGATCTCTGTAAGCAATCGGTTAGGCAATAATGTAGCCGATCTGGAATCGAATGATTTCAGCGATGGTTCTTTGACTTTAAGGTCTGTGTTAAATAATCCCACCTTAAGGCTCCAGGCCAATGATAATGCAGGTGGTTTAATCGACCTTTTCAACCGGGATGGGAAACGGATGGCTTATCTGACCGAGCGGACAGGCGGCTTCCTGTCCATTTTGAATACGGATGAATCGGAAATGATACAGATTGGGACTCTCGAGGATCTCAATGGCCTGATCCGGGTAAACAACAGGCTGGGAAGTCCGGTCGCCGATATCCAGTCCAATGAATTCAGCGATGGCCAGATCACCCTGGGTTCGGTGTTAAAGAACAGGACCCTGCTCCTCACGGCCAATGACAATGCCGGGGGACTGATCAATCTATTCAACAGGAACGGTTCGATATCAGCCCAGGTCACAGAATCGGAGGGAGATGGTTTGTTCCGGATTTACAACAGGGACTCCTTATTGGTCCATCAAATGAGGATTGATGAAAGAAAGGCGGGCCTTTTTGAGATCAAAAGCATATCCAAAAACCCGGAAAACGTCGCCGAAATGGGTGGCAATGAAGACGACGAAGGCCACCTGTACCTGAATAATCGCGACTCCAAAACAGCCGTGTATTTGTCTGCCGCAGGGGGAGATGGCAACCTGGGACTCAGCGACTTCGAAGGCAGAATCATGGCTTCCCTGGATGGATCACGATTCGGCGGAAACCTGTCCTTGAGAAACGGAGAAGAACAACCGGTCCACTACATGGGCAGTTTCGGACAAAGCAAGGAAGGCTTTTACAGCATATTCAGTAAGACCGATATCAATAAAAACCGTTTGCAAATGGGCGGCGATAGCCTGGGCCACGGTTTTCTCAATATTTATAATTCCAGGGGGCTGAATACTTTTTTTATGGGGCACAATCAGTTTGCGGACGGGGTGATTTCCC
>CAYOPD010000130.1:0-11116 GCA_964405735.1 uncultured Saprospiraceae bacterium
CCAATGCGCTGAACTGCAAAACCTGAAATTGCCCTTTGGGCAGGCTCTTTCGACCGAAGAGATCGGGGGCGGGCTCAAGGAAGCCCTCACCAACGGGATCAGCAAGGGGGCTGATCTGCTCAGCCAGGTTGACGGGTATTACAAAAGCCCCTATAAAGTCCTCTTGCCGGAGGAAGCGGTTACGGTAATCAACAAATTGAAGGCCGTGCCCGGCTTTAACGACCTGGAAGCCAATCTCACCCTGAGGGTCAATCGCGCCGCGGAACTGGCCGCCCAGAAAGCCAAACCCATTTTTGTCAATGCCATCAAACAAATGACTTTCAGGGATGCGACCAATATCCTGATGGGCGCCGATACCTCGGCTACCAGTTACCTGAGGACGAATACCTATGATGCGCTCTACGCCGAATTCAAACCGGTGATCCTTAACGCCCTCAATGAAGTTCATGCCGCTGACTATTGGGAAACCGCCGTGAACGCCTACAACAAGATCCCCTTCGTCAAAAAAACCAATCCCAAACTGGATGACTATGTGACCAGCAAAGCGCTCACCGGGCTGTTTGCCATGATTGCCAAGGAAGAAATCGGGATCCGCAAAGACGTCGGCCTGAGGACGACGGACCTTCTGAAGAAAGTGTTTGCGAAACAGGATAAAAAGTAGGGGAAGAGGGAACTTCTGACAGACTACCCGCATGGGGCAGTTATAATGTATAGGATTTCATAAGCATCACCCTCACGCTCAATGATAGCAGTAAGTTCTCTTTTTTCTTTCATTTGGAATTAAATATCTCTTTCAAATAAACAGGTAATTCAATTTGTTCTATTCCGAACCCAGGATCTAACCTTAACCGCAACAAGGACATTTCGAACTGACCACTGATCCCTGATCACAGACTACTTTACCCTCATAACCCTGTACCCAAAAGCATCCAACTGCCTTGCTTTTTCTGCCGCCAGAGCCTGTCCTGTAAAAGCATCTATAAAGGAAGGAGATTCTCCCAGGATTTCTACAAAACGGCCGAAATCCAGTTGAATGGAATCCCTATTTTTCCCCAGGAGGATCATATACTTCTCATTTCCCAATATCCTGAAATAGACATAAACTCCATGTTCCGGTGCAAAGTGGATCAGTTTCCCCGCTTGAAGAGCGGGTATATTTTTTCTGAGGAGAAGCAATGATTTTAAAAAATTCTGAGCTTCTTTTTCTTTATCAGTGAGCCCTGAACCGGTGAAAGCATTTTTCCCATCGCCCGCCCAGCCTCCAGGGAAATCGGAGCGGATTTCCCCATGCGCATCGGAAAGCGGGTTGGTCAGCAGGATTTCCGTACCGTAATAAATCTGCGGGATGCCCCGGGTGGTCGCCATAAAAACAATACCCAGCTTCCAGCGGGCGAAGTCCTCATGAATTTGGGTATAAAACCGGCTCATGTCGTGATTGTCCGGGAAGACGAGAAGCCGCCCGGCATCGGCATAGATAAAATCATTGGCCAGGCTGTGATATAACCGGATCCATCCTTCGTTGAAAGATTCATTTTCATTCAATGCCTGGACCAGGGCCTGGTTGAGCGGGAAGTCCATCATGGAGGGCATATGGGATACATAACCATCTGGATTCTTTTTTCCCTTCTGCCAGTATGCAACGATCATGGGGTTCATCGACCATTCTTCTCCTACCATGTTGAATCCCGGATATTCGGATAAGATGGCTTTTGACCATTTTGAAGAAAACACTTTATCTGAATAGGGATAAGTGTCTACCCGCAAGCCGCTCAGGCCGGCGTACTCGATCCACCAGATGGTGTTTTGAATGAGATAGGTAGCCAGGAAAGGATTCCGTTGATTTAAATCGGGCATGGTGGGCACAAACCAGCCTGCCGTCATCAATTCTTCATCGGCCATAGCGCGGTGCGGATCCTGGTGGGTTTCCCGGCGGTGGTTGGTATTGACGTATTTGCCTTCAAAATTGATCCAGTCCCGGGAAGGTAGGTCCTTCATCCACCAATGGTGATCGCCGCAATGGTTCAACACCACATCGAGGATCAGGCCCATGCCCATCTCCCTGGCTCGCCGGGACAGGTCGCGGTAAGATTCGTTGGTGCCAAACCTCGGGTCGACCTTATAAAAATCAGTTATGGCATAACCGTGGTAGGAAGTATTGGGTTGATTGTTCTCAACCAGCGGAGTGCTCCATATCCTGGTGAAGCCAAGGTCACGGATATAGTCCAGGTGTTGGACCATTCCCTGGATATCGCCGCCATGCCTTCCGTCCATATCATTGCGGTTGGGTTTCTCCAGGGTAAGGGCGGAGGCATCATTGGAAGGATCCCCATTTGCAAAGCGGTCCGGGGTGATCAGGTAAATGGCATCCGATGGCCCGAAACCCGTGCGCAGTGAGGAACCATTCTCCCGGGCCAACAGGGGCAACTCGCCAAAGAGTTTATTCCCGAAATTGATTTTCACGTTACCTGGTTTCGTTAGTTTATCAATGGCCAGATCCAAAAAGAGGTAATTGGGGTTTTCGGTTTTGGAAATTTTCCGGATCGATACCCCGGGATATTTTATAGAAGGAATCAGACCGGCTATTTCGTTCCCATGCACCATCAACTGAACCACCGGATTTTTCATACCCGTCCACCAGAAAGGCGGTTCGATACGGATAGCAGGATTTTGACTGAATAAAATTGGACTCAGGATAATACCGTACAGGAAAATCCAAAAAAAACGGGAGTGTGCAGATGGACGCATTGTTCAAATATACAAATCCGCCTCCTTCATCGGGAAGGTATAAATTCGTATTTTGGATGCCTGTTTCTTGATCATGCATTCCAGCAAACTTCTGAAGTCTATAGCCCTCACTGCCTTTATCGCAGGGACCCTCGACCTGGCAGGAGCCGTGGTTTCCTATATGCTCAGCCGTGGAGGAGGTTTTCCAAAAAAAATCCTGGAATATATTGCCGGAGGCTGGTTTGGCAGCCAGGCGCTCGACGGCAGCCTGAAAATGAATATCATTGGAGGTTTATCGCATTTTTTCATCGCCACCTGCTGGACCCTGTTGTTTTACCTGTTGTATCCCCGCCTCCGTTTTCTTCAAAAAAACATTTTCATCAGTGCATTGCTTTATGGTTTATTGATCTGGGCAGTTATGAACCTGGTCGTACTTCCTTTATCTGCCTGGCATGCACCAGTCACGATTGTTCCCAGGGAAACCGCAAAAGCCGCTTTTATCCTGATCGTTTGTGTGGGCCTGCCTGTAGCATTGGGGGCGAGCCTTTATTACAGGTCGATATCCTCTGCGGAACAAGGGAAAAATTAAGATGAACTGAACCGGGAGGTTTACCGGAGATATGTCAGAACTCAGGTTTATTTGTTTGGATAGACCCGGATTGCAAGTCTGCCCCTTTAATCTAATCCCCTTGGGAAGAAGTGGTCTCCTGGTGTTTCCACAATTCCCGGAATACCTTTCCGGTTTTCCGGAGTTCTTCAAAGGTGCCTTCTTCCACGATCCGACCGTCCTGCATCACATAGACGTAATCAAAATGAATAAGCAAATGCAGCCGGTGCAGGGCGGAGACCAGCACTTTATCCTTGAATAAATCGAACAAGCGGTGATAAATGATGAGTTCCGTCCTGGGATCCACACTGCTGGTGGGCTCGTCCATCAGGATGATATCGCTTGTCCGGGCAGCCAGTATCCCCCGGGCCAGTGCCAGCCTTTGTTTTTGGCCTCCGGAGAGGTTGACGCCCTTTTCTTTGATGCTGCTCTCAAGCTTGTTGGGCAATTGATCTAGAACCTCTTTGAACGAAGCAACTTCACAGACTTGGTCGATTCCGGCATCATCCACAGGCAGGCCGAGCGTGATGTTGTAACGGATCGTATTTTCGAAAATTTCCGGTTCCTGGGGGAAAAGGGTCACCCTTTTGTTTACCGGGGTCAGGTTATGAAAACGATGGCCTTCCTGATCAATGACCAATCCGGGTTCGGCCGGATAAAGACCACGCAGCAGGGCCAGCAGGGTGGACTTGCCGCTGCCGCTTTCGCCGATGAAAGCAATTCGTTTGCCTTTTTCCAGGCGCAGGTGGATGTCATGCAGGCTCTGGGTTTTATTTTCATCGGAATAAGGGCCATGATGAGAAAACTGGAGCCTGCTTATCTCCAGTTTTTTCCAGTCGTCCGGAAAATCGGCGCCGGAATCTGAAGGATGGAAGTCTCGCCAGGCTTCCTGGATTTTCCCGACCGCCAGCACATCGGTATTATAACGGATGATCTGGTTATACTGCCAGGCGATATCGTGGAAAACGCTGGTAAACTGGTGAACATAAACGACCAGGGTCACCAAACCACCGAGAATAAAGGGTTCGCCAGGCTTGTACTGTTGAAAAACATAACCCAGGATGATCATGGCATAGATCATGGCCACCAGCATATCGGCAACAAACCATTTCCATTCATTGATGGTTACATTTTTCCGGTAGGGCGGCCATACCTGGCTGATCTGGTCTGAAAGGCTTTGTTTCATCTGATCTTCAAGCCTCAGGGTGATGACCGTATTGATATTGGACAGTGTATCGTAGAGATTGGAGGAAACCAGGTGCTCTTTTTCATTCCGCTCATGCATGTTCCGGATGAGGGGTCTGTCAAACTTGAAAATAATCCAGATCGTCAGCATACCCATGATCAATGCCAGGCCACCAAACAGGGGGGAAAAATAGAGCATGGCGGCAAATGAGAGGATGAATTTGGCAAAGGCCTGAAAAAAGATAAATCCATCCTGGAAAAAATTTTTAAGGGCCTCATAAGACTTCTGGATCCGGTTGATGATCACGCCGCTGTGATTGTCCTGGTGCCATTTGACCGGCAAGTGCAGGGCCTGGTGGAACAATTCCATTTTAAAATTGCGCCCAAGATTAAAAGCAAGCTCCCTTTCCATCACCCGTGCAGGCCCGTGGAAGAGCCAGAAAAGCAGATTCAATCCGAGGTAAGCGGCGATATAAAGCCAGGCCTGCCTCAAAACGGCTACCCCCTGGGTTTCGAGGCCATGGATAAACCAACCGTAAAGTATGGGCCTGAGGGCATTGAGCAGGTTGGTAATGACATAAAAGCCATAGATATTGAGGTAGCGACGCTTCTCATCCCGGGCGTATTTCCACGCGGTGGACAGCAGGTTGAGATAAGGATTTCGCCACATTGGGGGAATGAGAATTATACCGGGCTAGAGGCGGGAAGCATGACGACTGGCAAGGCGCCATTGTTTTTTGTCGAGCAGCCAGGTCTCTGTATAATAAAGATCGATATCGACATCGTGCCCGGCATTGCTGGCATGAAAGGTACCCTTACCGACCACGATGGCCGTCTTTTTGCGGAAGATGCGCACCGAAGCTTCCAGAACATCGACCTTATACAATTTCCACTTGCCGTCCCTGAGATTGCGGAACATTTGCTCTTTGGTCTCAGTCATGCCATTGGAATGAATGAAGACCAACCGGTCATGGAGAATAGGCCCGAGGTTTCCGAGGTTGTCCGCGTTGAGATAATTGAATTTTTCTGAGGATAAACGGAGGACCGAGTTCTCCCGTTCTGAAAGGGTTTGTGCCTGAAGTGAGGGAAGCCCGGCCAATAGAAAAAGGAGGAATATCAGGGATTTCATAGGATCAAGATAAATTGTTTTTGGGTGTTGATTATGGGGCTATTGATCCGGGTGCTTGACATTTTTCTGGATTTTTTGCTTTAATACTTCCAGGTCTCGTTTTTCTAAACCCATTCATCCCTACAAATCCTGCTCCCAGTACGAAAATTGTATTTCCTTTGTACTTCTTAAAAAAATGAGTGTCCAGACCTTTACCTTTAACGCTTTCAGTGAAAACACCTATGTTCTCTACAATCCGGACGGATCCTGCCTGATCGTTGATCCGGGAATGAATGAGATCAACGAGCGGAGAAGGTTCCAGGCGTTCTTACGCGAAAAAAGCCTCACGCCTACTCATATTATCAACACGCATTGCCATATCGACCATGTGCTGGGAAATAAATGGTGCAAGGATGCTTTTCAAATCCCTCTATGGATCCCCGATGGCGAACAGCCTATGCTCGACAGCCTCAGCCAGGTGGCCAAAATGTACGGAATGCAGGCTGAGCCTTCCCCGGAACCAGACTACCTGATGGCTGAAGGGGGTGAATTGATGAGCGGTTCCACCAGGTGGCAATTTATATCAGCACCCGGGCATTCACCGGCCAGCATTTGCCTGTACGATGCAATCGGCAAAGTACTCATTGCCGGTGATGTATTGTTTTTTGAGTCGATAGGCAGGACTGACCTGCCCGGCGGAAATCACCGCCTGCTCCTGCAAAACATCAACGAAAAACTGATGACCCTGCCCGATGAAGTCATGGTATATCCCGGGCATGGGCCTGCCACAACCATTGGCCACGAGCGGGTGCACAATCCTTTTATAAACTGAACTTATGCCCAGAATATTGACCATTGAATCCCTGGAACCGCATTACCGCTGTACTTGCAGCAACGGAGAGCATCTTTGGTACGCTGATGAACAGGAATCAAGCGGTGGCGGGGATACCGCCCCCTCACCTACTGAAATGCTGCTGAGCGCGGTGGGATCATGTGCCATCAACACGCTGAGGATGTATGCCGCCCGAAAGGAATGGCCCCTGGAAAAAATCCGGATCCGCCTTAGCCTCGAGACCATTAAATCGGAAACCGGCACTTCCTACCGCATTCACGAAGACGTGGAATTGACCGGGCCGCTCGACCAGGAGCAAAAAGACCGCCTGCGAAGCCTGCTCCCCAAATGTCCGGTGACCAGGGTGGTTACAGGGCAGGTGGAACTGGTTTTTTAATGGAGGAAGGGAGGAAGGGAGCAATTCCCTATATTCGTCAATCAATAATACTGACCATATGAAAAAACTGATTTTATTGCTGATTGTGCTGGTGAGCATGTCGCAGGAGAGCATCTCCCAGGAATCTAAAGAAGCCAGGGACCAGCGAATGGCCTGGTGGAGGGATGCCGGCTTTGGCTTGTTCATCCACTGGGGGGCCTATGCCGTGCCAGCCGGGATCTACAATGGCACTGAAATAAAAGGGATAGGGGAATGGATCATGCATTCTGCCAACATCCCCATCGGTGAATACGAAACCTTTGTTCAACAGTTCAATCCTGTAAAATTCAACGCTAAAAAGTGGGTTGCGATCGCTAAAAAAGCAGGGATAAAATACATCGTGATCACGTCCAAGCACCACGATGGGTTCTGCCTTTGGGATTCCCAGGTGTCCGATTATGACATCATGGATGCTTCTCCCTTCAAAAGGGATATCCTCCGCGAGCTTACCGATGCCTGCAAGGCCGCCGGGATCCGGATGTGTTTTTATCATTCCATCATGGACTGGCACCATCCTGATGCGGAGTCAAAAAAAGATTATACCCACCAGAACAGCCCCAATCCCGATTGGAACAAATACCGGGAGGAATACCTGAAGCCACAGGTGAAAGAACTGATGACCAAATACGACCCCGGGGTCATGTGGTTTGACGGGGAATGGATCCCGGAATGGACCGAAGACCAGGGCAAGGACCTCTACAATTTTATCAAAGGAATCAATCCGAATATTATCATCAACAACCGGGTTGGCAAAGGACGCAAAGGCATGCAGGGCATGAATGAATATGAAGATGCGGCCGGTGACTTTGGCACCCCGGAGCAGGAAATACTGGAAGGCACCTCCGCCTATGATTGGGAATCCTGCATGACCATGAACGATACCTGGGGTTTTAAAAAAAATGACCACAACTGGAAACCGGCCAAACAACTTATAGACCATCTCATTGATGTCGCCGCTAAAGGAGGCAATTATCTGCTCAATGTAGGACCTACTGCAGAAGGGCTGATTCCTTCAGAAAGTGTAAAGCGTCTGTTGGAAATGGGTAAATGGCTGAAAAAAAACGGAGAAGCCATTTACAATACCAGAAGCCGTCAAAATTATAAGGAAGGGGATCATTACAGATTCACGGTGAGCAAGGACGGAAAATACACTTATGTGATCGCGGATCAGTTTATGGGTTCGACGGCTACTCTTAAAGAAATCAATCCGAGGCCTGGATCAGAGATTCACATGCTGGGTGTGAAAAAACCGCTGGCCTGGACCCAGTTGTCCAATGGGGATTACCTGATCACCCTCCCCAAAAAAATACCCGGTAAATACGCCTGGACCCTGAAAATGGTCAACAACTGATTTTGAAGGTCCCGCATTACCAACCCCGCCTTGAGTTATTTTATTGCCATTGATCTTGGAGGCACCAAACTGCTCGGAGCCCTTGTGAATGAACAGGGCAAGGCCGAACATAAGATCCGCGTTTCCATGTTGGGCGATCGGGGAGCAGGGATTGCAGATAAAATATTTGAACTGATCCAAATCCTGTCAGGGAAAGCGGACCAGGTCAGCGGAATTGGCATCTCCGTTCCGGGGATTGCCTACCGCAACGGGGTGGTTTGGGCACCTAATCTCGAAGGCTGGGATGATTATCCGCTAAAAGACCATCTCCTGAGTCGTGGCATTCTGAGTATTCCCATAGAAATCGAAAGCGACCGTTCCTGCCATCTGATGGGGGAAGTCTGGCAGGGCGCTGCAACAGGAAGTGAAAATGTCATTTTTATCGCCGTCGGTACGGGGATCGGAGCAGGCATCCTGGCCGATGGCCATGTCTTGCGTGGGCAAAAAGACATATCGGGTGCTGTCGGCTGGATGGCCCTTAACCCTGAATTTGGGCCCGGGTATAAAGAACGGGGATGTTTTGAGACGCATGCCTCCGGCTATGGACTCACTTTTAAAGCCCGTCAGCTTGGACGGAAAGAATGGAATACCGAAGATATATTTCATGCCCTGGAGGAGGGTGATCCGGCTGCACAACAGCTCATCACGGACGCGATCCAATATTGGGGCATGGCCTGTGCCAACCTGGTGAGCATTTTTAATCCCGAGAAAATCATTTTTGGAGGGGGTGTTTTTGGACCGGCGGTCCGTTTTATAGACCGGATCTACGAAGAGGCGTTGAGGTGGGCGCAGCCGGTAAGCATCCGCCAGGTGCGGTTTCTGCCCTCCCAACTGGGTGATGAAGCCGGCATCCTGGGTGCGGCCTGGTTTGCTTATAAAAATTGGAAAGATGGCCTGGAAAAGAAATGACCAGCGGCTGGTTTTTGCCGGGGCTTGCCTCGGCATGCTGATTTTTGGGATCGTGATGATTACCCTGGGCTCGACCCTCCCGGACCTCAGGGAAAGGTATCGCATTTCTGAATTACAGGCAGGGTCGATGTTTTCATTGTTGCCGCTCGGAATCCTGACCGGTTCATTTTTATTCGGGCCTGTTGCCGACCGATATGGATACAAAGGCCTTTTGATGACCAATTCTTTTTTTATCCTTCTCGGCCTGGTAGGTATCGCCAATTCTTCAGAATACTTGTTGCTCATGGTGTATGTGTTTCTGATCGGAATTGGAGGAGGGGTGTTGAATGGAGCAACCAACGCTCTGGTCGCGGACATCAGCGGTCAGGATAAGGCGGCCAGTCTTGGTCTATTGGGGATCTTTTATGGCATAGGTGCCCTGTCAATGCCGACAGTCCTGAATTTATTAAAAGACAGTTTCAGGTCCGATCAGATCATGTCCTGGTTAGGATGGAGCATATTGCTGGTGATTGCATTTTATGCCTGGATTCTGTTTCCCAAACCCAAACAGGCTCAGGGATTTTCCATGGAACAGGCTGTCCGGCTCGTCAGATCCCGCACTCTACTTCTGGGCAGTTTTTTTTTGTTTTTCGCCTCTGGGAGTGAAGGACTGGCCAACAATTGGATGGCCAGTTATCTCGAAACCCGGCATGCCCTCAGCCGTGAACAATCCCTCTATTCCCTGACGTTTTTGTTCCTTGCCCTTACGGTCGGCCGTTTGATCCTGGGGAGGACATTGATAAAACATTCATCCCAAAATGTCCTTCTTGCTTCCCTGCTGATGCAACTTCTGGCAGTATGTATTTTATTTTTCGGACAGGGCTATGGCTGGTTTATGGGGGCCGCCTGCCTCCTGGGTTTTGGCTTTGCTGCGGCCTTCCCTGTGATCCTGGGTTTGGTGGCCGAACTGTTTGTCCGGTGGTCGGGGACCGCTTTCAGTATCGCATTGGTCATTGCCCTCACCGGAAATATGATGATCAACTATATTATGGGGTACCTCAGCGAACTTAAGGGAATCGGAATGCTCCACTATTTGCAATGGGTCGTGATCCTTTGCATGACCTCCCTGCTGTTCCTTTTCTTCCGTTCTGTTAAAGAAGATCTTAATACAAAATCAACCATTTAAAAAATAATTATGCTTGCATTACAATGGATCGACCGGGCAAAAAAAGTGATGGACACCATCGAAGCGTCCCAATTGGAAAATATCAGGCATGCTGCGACGGCGATGGCTGATTCCATAGGGGCAGGCCGGTGGGTGCATACCTTTGGCTGCGGCCATGCCACCATTCCGGTGGAGGAGATGTACCCGCGCATTGGCGGATTTGTAGGTTTCCATCCCATTATTGAACTGCCTTTGTCGTTCTTTACGCATATCGTGGGGGATATGGGCATTCACCAGTTTTTATTCCTGGAGCGTACGGAGGGATATGGCAGGGAGATCATGAAGAGTTACGATTTTGACCCCCGGGATTGTATGTGGATCTTTTCCCATTCCGGGATCAACAACCTGAATGTCGATGTGGCCCTGGAATCCCAAAAAAGGGGCATGAAGGTGATCGCTTATGGTTCCGCTGAAGCCTCCAGGGCAAAACAGCCTCGCCATTCTTCGGGAAAATCCCTGTTTGATGTTGCGGACATCGTGGTGGACTCCTGCGCTCCTTTGGAAGATGCAGCGGTATCCCTGAAACATCATGTGGATAAGGTTGGGCCCGTTTCCACCCTTGCCTTCGTCACCACCGTATGGCTGACGATCATTACGGTAGCGGAAATCCTGGAAGACCGGGGCGTCAAACTCTTTATCCATCCTTCTCACAATGTGGGCGACGATACGGCCATGGACCGGCTGCATGAAGCCCTGGAGGAATACCGGCGGAAGGTGAAGC
>CAYOPD010000131.1:0-7339 GCA_964405735.1 uncultured Saprospiraceae bacterium
CCCGGTATCACTATATTATCCGCTTCCGTTTTTCGCATCTGGATCTTGGTGAAGGTCTGGTCGGCCTGGAAAAAGAAACCGGTGCCGACTTCCTTGCCACGGCTCCATTTTACAAATTTATTGCTGTATACGATGGCGCGGCCTTCATCCCAGATCAGTTCTTCACTTTCGAGCCGGGTGCTGTCGGCGGATACCAGGACGACCTGGTCGCGGGCGGTCATGATCCTTTTATTTTCATCCCGGATGGCGTAGCGGGCGGTCAGCCTGGCTTTCAGTCGGAGAGAATCATCATAAAACTCGCAATAAATACCTTCGGTAAATTCCTGAAGAGGGATGTTTTTCTGTAAGGTCCTTTTGATTACCGGGGCTTTTAGCAGTACTTCCAGGCGCCCGGAGTCCGTATAATGCAAGGTCACATCCCGGACTATTTCTTCATTGCCTTTTTTCTGGTGCACTTCCTGGAGAAGATTAAAATCATTCTCGCAGGCACCCAGAAATACAATTGCCAACAGACTACCTAAGTAACGTAACATCGCCTTTGATTATCCGTGTGATCCGGTCTACAAACAATACCGAGGCCGCATAAGTATAGACCCCGGGAGGCAGGGGGACCCCTTTGTACGTTCCATCCCATCCCGTCGATTCATCATTGATATCGAGGTTTCGCCCCTCATAAACCATCCCCCCCCAGCGATTAAACACCCTGAGGTATTCAATGGATGAAATGGCCCGGTTTCCGTACAGCCTGAATATCTTGTTGTCGCTGTCCACTCCCGGAGTGAATGCATTGGGAGTGTAAAGGGACCGGTCCAGGGTGACGCGAATGATCAGTGAATCCGCTCCTGTACAACCCTTTACCGTGGTGACCACTAATTTATATCCTGTGTTTCCGGGAGGTATGACTTCCGTGGTGAGGCAGGAATCACAAACAATCCCGTCCGGTGGCAGCCATCGGATGGAACGAATGGGATCCGGGGCCATATAGCTTCCGTTCAGAACAACCTCATAGCCAAGCCTTCCGTTCAGGTCAGGGCCTACGTCCACGATGACCGCCGGAGGCTCTTTTATGGTGATGGTCGCCGTATCCTGGCATCCCCGGGAGTCTGTGATCTTCACCAGATAAGTTCCTTTATTGAGGCCTTTATAGAAAAATTGCCGCTTGAATTTTTCATTATTAAAACTGAACTGGTAATCGGGAGTGCCTCCCATACCGGTGATGGTCACTGAGCCATCCGGAACCCCATGGCAGACCATATCCTTAGCCAGGGCATTGATCTGAAGGGCTTCCAGGTCCTCACAACAGGGTTGTACATTGATTTCTTTTGAAAAGGAATAGGTACAACCCTTATCGGATTCAACCACCAGGACGATGGTTTTTATGCCAAAGGATTTGTAACGGATCTGGTGAGGGCCCTTGGTAAAGTTGACTTCGGAGGGCAAGGCGCCGTCCCCGAAATTCCAGGTATATTTTACAATGGTTCCGGCGGAAAAAAAAGTGCTGTCGGAAACCGTAAAGGCTTGTTCACATTTCAGTCCGGATTCCGGCTCCACCCGGATCAGGGTTTCCGGTCCCAGGAATTCTCCCAGGCCCCCGAATTCAATGAAGAATCCATGATTGGTGGAAGTAAAATTGTTGATCAGAACCCCATAACTCATGCCTTTGACCATGTCCAGTTGTTTTAGAAAACCATCCTCTCCGGGGTCGCAGTTGGGGCTTTCTTCAGTGTCTTGGGCGGTATTGTTGAGGCCGGTTGGGCCCGCACAGGCGGTAGCCATACAGCGGACCATTCTTTTATTGGCGCAATTGTTCAGTCCGTTGGGGAATTCAAATACGGCAAAATCAATGTCGTCGTTCGGGTCATCCGGTGTGATTTTGAAAGTAAGGGGCCCGCTGTTCTGAGCGGTCCACCGGTACCAGGTTGAATTGGATTCTGAAGTATTGTTGCGTGGATCAGAGTTATTAAAATCAAGGCAGGAGTTGTCGGCTTCATCCCGGTCCGCTCCCGCCCCCACCACGCTTTCGACGTGAAAGGGGTCTTTGCTGCAAAGTACTGAGCCGGTGATGCAATCCCCGTTTGTACTCACCGGCGGGTTGTAATTATCCACACAAAGCTGGAAGGTTCCGGCATTGTTTTGTACGCCGTCCACCCGGATAAAATAAGTGGCGCCGACCACCAGCCCTCCTTTATACAGGGTGGCCGTTTTTAAATTGCCTGGTGTGGTAACGCAGGGAAAAATTTCGCTCATGTTGGTGCAGTTCCCGGTGTAAATGGCCAGTTCGGGCCTTTGTAAAGTGTTGCCGTTGACTGTGACAAGGACATCGGAGGCAATGGCAACGAATTTGAACCAAACATCGTGCGAAGCATTGGTCCAGCAGGTTGCTTTGCCGATATCCCCGGCATCCGGATCAAACCCGGCCCCTGCGTTGGTATAGGCAGCCACATTCGAACAAAATTTGGTCACATCGGAAATCCGGAAAGCGTCCAGGCAAAAATCATTTTCCGGCTGAGCCCGGAGAAAGAAGCCAGATAAAACCCCGGCAAATAAAAAAGTATACTTCAACCTCATTCTCAGTTAATTCCACATGTTAAACGTCAATCGGACGACAATTGATTTCATCAATATTGTTTTGGAAATATTAAAATTGTGACCTTTACACCTAATAGGAGACGCAATATATAGAACAATGGTTAGAAAATTCATCCCAAACCTGTTTACTCTCTTCAACCTGCTGATGGGATGCATTTCACTTTATTTTGTATTTACCCAACAATTCCGGATCGTCTTTTGGCTGATCCTGATGGCCGTTCTGGCGGATGTGCTCGACGGTATGGTGGCACGATGGCTGAAAGTGGAGGGCGGCCTTGGTGAGCAACTGGATTCCCTGGCTGACGTGGTGTCCTTTGGAGTGGTGCCGGGCACCATATTGTTCCAACTCATCCGGTATGGCTGGGAGTCCAATCATGTGATCAGTACGGGTATGGCCGGGCTCTGGCTGGCTTTCGGGGGATTTATATTCACCCTGGGTGCCGCTTTACGCCTCGCCATTTTTAATATTGACGAAAGGCAGACCACTGAGTTTATAGGACTTGCGACTCCCGGGGCTTCCATCGTGGTGATTGGCCTTATGCTGGTCCATATTAAGGGGACGGGTTTGATGTTTGACCTGATGAGCAATGAATACGTGCTTCTGGGTTTTTCCATTCTGCTTTTCCTGCTTATGCTTGCTCCTGTTCGGATGTTCAGCCTTAAATCGATGGCGAAGGATTGGAAGGCAAACTGGTTACCCGTCACCTTTACGCTTCTTGCCATCCCCGCCGCTTTGGTTTTCGGTGGTCCGGCCCTCGTCCTACTTCCCCTGCTTTATGTACTTTTGTCGGTATATTTATTCAGAAATACATGAAGTTTACCGCGCAGATCAGAGTCATGCCGCACAAGGTGTTGCTCGACCCCCAGGGCAAAGCCGTCGGCAACAACCTCAAAAGAATTGGCCTGGAAGCCTGTACCCAGGTGCGGGTTGGCAAAAACATTCAGATGGAGGTGGAGGCTCCGGATCAGGAAAGCGCCGAAAAGCTGGTCCGGTCTGCCTGTGAAAAATTGCTGACCAACCCGATCATGGAATATTTTGAATATTCACTGCAAGCCCAAAACTGATGCTTTACCTGGTGCCGACACCCATCGGCGACCTGGAAGACATCACCTACCGGGCCTTGCGGGTACTCCGGTCCGTGGATTACATCCTGTCTGAAGACACCCGTACGACCCAATTCCTGCTCCAGCATTACCAAATCATCAAAGAAACCCGGTCCTTCCATGATTTTAATGAGCATGGCCGGCTTCCGGCCGTATTGGCCGATCTCAGGGCCGGTAAAGAAATTGCCCTGGTGAGCGAGGCAGGTATGCCGGGGATTTCTGATCCCGGTTTCCTGCTGGTCAGGGCTTGCAGGCAGGAGTCCATACCCCTGACGGTTTTACCTGGGCCCTGTGCCCTGATCAATGCCCTGGTCAGTTCCGGCATTCCTACCGAACCCTTTCATTTTGAAGGTTTCCTGCCGCATAAAAAAGGCAGGCAGACGCGGTTAAAATACCTGTCCGGCCTGGATTGCACTTTTATCCTCTACGAATCCCCCCACCGGATCCTCAAATGCCTGGATGAGTTGATCATGTTTTGCGGCCCGGAAAGGCACAGTGCGGTCTGCAGGGAACTGACCAAAAAATTTGAAGAGGTACGCACGGCAAGCCTGGATGATCAAAAAAAATATTATGAAAATGAAGGGGTGGTGAAGGGGGAGTTTGTGGTGGTCGTGCAGGGATTGTAATAAGCAATCAGGTAAGGTGATGTCCTTTTCTTTCTTCTTTCGATGTCTTAAGAAACTAAATTTAGGATATTCCGCCGCCGGAATCAGGCAACTTTAAACGATCAAATCTTCCATTCTTAAAATTCCAATGTCCAAATCTTATTTATACTTTCCCTGGCCCCATAATCCCCGGCTAAATAAACGGTATTGTCTTTGGAAAATAGGGCAGCACCACGGGGCATAAACCCAGGGAACACACCAACCGACCAGGTATTGGTGGGAATATCATAAAGGTCAAAATAATTGGTGGCATCAAAATGCCGGAAAAAAATCAGTTTGTTGTCCTTAAGCCCTATGTTCTGTCCCATGGTATTCATCCAGCGGGATGCGGCATAGAGGGTTGCCCTGGTACTGGTTTGGGTACCCAGGTCCCTTATTTCAACCCTACAGTCCGAAGCCCAGTAGATGCGGTTTCCAACGGCGATTCCGGTAATAAATCCCATGGGTTCGAGCAACTCTGAAGTGGACCAGGTGCCGGATGGCACGTCATATATATCGATTCGTTTTGAAGGGGTCACCTGATTCAGGCCTCCGGCAAAATAAATTTTATCACCTGCCGTCACCACAGACATATTTGAACGAGGTTCACTCAATCTGGATGTGGACCAGGTGCCGGAATTCAAGTGGTAAATATCGATTACATCGGTTACCGATTGCCAATTGGTACGGCCACCTGCAAAAATAACTTTGTCTCCAGTTGAAGCAGCACCTATCTCGGAACGCCCCAGGCTCAGTGAATCCACTTTCCAGGTTCCGGATGCAAGATCAAAAATGTCAACGGTCTTATAAGTAAAATAGAAATCCCCGAAATCCATATCTTCATATTTGCCACCGGCAAAAAAGACTTTATTGCCGGCCGTTACAGCAGCCAGGGCCGCCCTGGACTGACTGAGTTCAGCAACAGAGACAGATCTATTGGCCAAATCATAGATATCCACTCTCTTTGATCCATTGTCCAAAGCAAAGCCCATTCCGGAATCCGGTGCGCGCAATTCCGGTCCGGCGAAAAACAATTTGTCCCCTGAGGAAACCACGTTGGTTCCGGCCGCAGGTGAAGACAGGGATGCCAGCCCCACCAGGTATGCAGGTACAAAGGGTCTTGATTCTGAAATGCAAACAGGACCCTGGTTTGCGGGAATGAGGCGGGGTTCGATCAGAGGAGCCTCTTGTTCTACATGACAAGAAATAAAAAAGATAAGGATGATGAACCGGCTTAAATGGACGCTGTTAGTTTTAGGATTCATAACATAGATTTATTAGAAGGATAGGATTTCGATTTTTCACTTCATTCTGCAACCGCCACTCCTGACTTGGCTTCCGAAAGGGTGCCAACCTTAATTAACTGGACTTGTTTCATAATAAAAAAGTCATGGACGTCCCTTCAATCGCCTTGAAAATATGCATTAAATTCTTAAAAAATGCAAATGATATTTATAAAAACACATTATCTATTGATTATTGCCATATAAAGTTTGCTCTCCTAAATGAATGTAAGCAATCGGCAAATCGTTACCTGATTTTGAAATTTAACGTCTGTCCGGCAACAGCAGGCTCTTTAAGCCAATTCTTATTTTGTCGTCCTGAGCCCCTCTTAAAAAAAGGTAACTTTGTCGAAATTCATCTGAGAATATGATACGGAGGACCGTTTATGCCTGCCTCATGCTTTTGACAGCTGCCAGTTTGCTCATTTCCTGCAAAAAGGACAACCCCAATTATCTCGCCGAAGTCAGCGACCCTTCCTTTTACCACCGGACCATGAAAGAAGTGACCGACATCATGGTCTATGATATTTTTTCCCCGCCCGTCGCCAGCCGGATATATAGCAGGGTGGCCATAGCGGGCTATGAAGCCATGATACCAGGTTATCCGGCCTACCAAAGTCTTGCCGGACAATTGAAAGCTTTGGAATCCATGCCCAAACCTGAAGAAGGCAAAGAATACGCCTATCCCATTTCAAGCGTCAAAGCCATGATCAATGTGGGCAGGACCCTTCTTTTTTCGGAAGATAAAATGAATGCCTATGAGCAGGAAATCCTCACCGAGTACAGGAAGATTGGTGTTCCCGAAGAGGTATTGACCCGTTCACTTTCATTCGGGGATAGCATCAGTGCCGCTATTCTGAAATGGACGTCGACAGACAATTACAAGCAATCACGGACCTTTCCCAAATTTTCGGTCAACAATGAAGCGGTTCGCTGGAAGCCAACCCCTCCGGCCTATATGGATGCGGTGGAGCCCCATTGGAACAAACAAAGGCCATTGTCCCTGGACAGCGCCGCCCAATTTAAGCCGGCGCCGCCAGTACCCTTTTCCAGGGAGAAGGACAGCGAATTCTATAAAATAGCCAGGGAGGTAATGGAGGTAGTCAACCTCAAGGATACCACCTTCAATGCCATCGCTGCCTTCTGGGATTGTAATCCTTTTGTCATGCACCAGCACGGCCATGTCATGTTTGCTACCAAAAAGATATCCCCCGGTGGTCATTGGATCGGAGTCGCCGGCCAGCTCTGCCGCCAGCTCAATAAATCCTTTTCCGAAACGGCTGAAGTTTATGCCCTGCTTTCCATAGGGTTGTACGACGGGTTTATTGTTTGCTGGGACGAAAAATTCCGCAGCAACCTCGTGCGGCCGGAAACGTATATCAATGAAAACATAGACCCGGAATGGACTCCGCTGCTTCAGACTCCACCTTTTCCGGAACATACCAGCGGGCATAGCGTGGTGTCAAGCGTTTCAGCCGAAATCCTGACCCACCTCCTGGGAGATAATATTTCCTATACAGACAGTGTGGAGGTCGAGTATGGTTTATATCCCCGTTCCTTTTCCAGCGTTAAAAAGGCGGCCCAGGAGGCTTGCATCAGCCGTTTCTATGGGGGCATTCACTATATGCCGGCCATTACGGAAGGGGCCATACAGGGGGCTGCGGTTGGAAAATACATCCTGGCGCGGCTGAAGACGAGGAAGGAGTAGGATAGTCAGTT
>CAYOPD010000131.1:7439-10931 GCA_964405735.1 uncultured Saprospiraceae bacterium
CAGTTGGTCAGTTAGTCAGTTAGTTTTGGCAAGTTATTATGTTGGAGGGTCAAGTGGCAGTTCAAAAGCTCAGATTTGCGGTTATAAAATCTTCCATCCCTGCGGGCTCATTCCTGTCCGATAAAAAAACTCCTGTTGAGCCTGAAACCAATTGCGAATTTCCCGTCTTTGATAAAATTACTGTTCCTCGAGAGTTGTGTGATATTGGAGGCGTCGGTCGTATTTCCAATGTAAATCTGAAAAACGTGTCCGCCGGTATTTAATTCAATGCCCAGGGCGAGGAGATCGGGACTGTAATTGGCGATCCCGCCGGTATGGTCCAATACATTTTCATACATGTTGAATTGGCGGCTGTATTCCAGGGTGAAGGCGGTATTGTCCCGCCATTGATATTTACCGCCTGCTCCCAATGAAAAAATGTTATTGCTGTTGTTAATTCCATAGGGGATAATGTTGTAATGCACCAGCGAAGGCATGAGTTGCAGGGATAATTTTGGACTGCACTTTCTGGCGATGATCAATTGATGGAGGTATGAAAATTTATTCCAGGCAATATAATTTGGATTATCGTCATTGGAAGGATCTTCCTGGGTATTGACATTGGACAGGCTGAGCCAGGTGATGGTTACAGGGATGTTTCTCAGGCCGGTTTGCTGCCGCAGCAATTTCAATTTTATCAACCCTTCAAAGGTGAGGTCTCCTGCAAAAGCAATGCCCAGGTTGATGCGGTCGCTGATGCCATAATCCAGGGATACATAGGTTTGTGCGATTCCGGAATTAAAACCAAAAAACTGCGCGAGATTTTGCCCTGCAGGGATATCCTTGTTCCAGACTGTCCCAAAATGGTGGGCGACCTGGAATTGCAGGTAAGCCTTGTTGACCATCTCCACGCTATGCATGTTGATCAATTGGGTTGATTCAAATGTATTTTTAGTATACTTTGGTTTTGGTTGCGTGGATGCTTCAGGCTCTGGTTGGGTTTCCTGCCCGTAAATAAATGGAAAAGCAGTAATCAACAGGACGAGGAGGACGATTGACTTTTTCATCTTCATTTCAGTTTTTTTGATAAAATCAACGGGGTTGACCGGCGTTCACCCAGGCTTTAAATTTATCGGTGGTGCATGAAGTCAGCCCGATTTTGCCTCCTGGATGTCCGCTGGCACCGGCGCTTGCCATCATGTTGCTCAAGGTGTTTTTAACGGTGAGCAATTTAGAATAATCCAAAACGGGTCCCCGGCCGCCGTGACAGCCTGCCGACTTGCAGGTGGTATTGTAAATTGGAAGGATGTCATTGGTATAATTGACATTAGGAGGCACAACACAGGCGGCACTTCCCCCATCATAAGGGGGGCCCTGGGCAACCCAGGCCTTGATGATTTCCCTTTGGTTTGCGGTCAATTCAACGGCCCCTCCGCCAGGGTGCCCGATCAGGCCTTCGGCCCACTGCCGCAGCGTATCGACCCGGGCAATGATGGTGCTGTAATCGATTAATTTATTTATCCGTAAAATCGTCGTGCCATCCCGGATGGTGTCAAAGCGAGTGAATGGAATGGCGTTGTTATTGGGGCTATTGGCCTGGACATTATTGTGACATCCGCATCCACCCGATGTCATTATGGGGACTACTTCACCGAGGAAGGATACCGACGGGAGTATGGTAATATCCTCTTTATTGTTGTAACAGGAAGTCAGATGCATCAGCACTGCCCAGCCCAGGAATAAACAGAAAGAAATCCATTTCTTCATAATAAAGTGGCATTAATTTGGTTTAATGATTTTGCCCGATTTTCTGTATTTGAAAATGCCCTGATTGTTGAGCCCGAATTTCCAAACCGCGGGTATGTTGGGATCTTCAAAATACCAGGCTTTGATGAGCGCGATTTCCGAAGGATTTAAGCCCCCGTCATCATAGGCCATTGCACCTTGGTGGTTGTTGGCATAAGTGCCGTTAAACGGATTGGCGAGAAGCAGGGTGGAATCAATTCGAGAAACCAGGGTGCTGGTGGAATTGATGGGATTCCCGCGGACATAATATTTTAGTCCTCCAGGGGAGGTATAGACCACAGTACCGGAACTTCTGTTGGATTTGGGATACCAGATATCCAGCAGGATATCGTCGTATGAACTCAAAGATCCTCTGACATTGGAGAGAACCACCGGGGTTGAAAACGTTTTAAAAGGCCGGTAGCTTGCATTGGCCAGGGTATCCAGGTAAAACCTTCTGACACTGTCTTTATAGTCATTCCAAATCTTGTTTCTCAGCGTTGCATTTGAAAGCTGTGTATAATAGGTTATCCCACTTGAGCGGATCAACGCGAATCGAGTGGTATCCGTTGGCCCAAGATTCGCTATTAATCCGCTTCGGGCCCATGCTCCGGTCGCAGTAGCCACATTGTGGCAATTGGCCGAAGTGCAACCCGAGGTGATCAACTTGATGGCTGCAGGCCGGAAGTCTTCCAGCGCCGGGTATTCTTTAGCTCCGTTTTTTATCCAGTTGAATAGGGTCGCCTTATCGGTGATGGATAATTCATGACCGGCATGGACCGGAGGCATAGCCTGGTCAAGATCATTGGTCGTAATCAGGGACCATAGTTTGCTCTGCTCGGGATGGCCTGCCACGGCGAGTGACCTGATGTCCTGATAGGTTTCCAGTTTTGGCGATATGGGGCCACCATGACAGGTGTTGATTCCGCAATATTCTTTGATGGTGGACTGTACTCCTTTGACAATTATTTTGTCATTGACATCGGGCGTGACATCACTGGTAGATAGGGTCGTCACATCATAAAATGGAGAAAAATGAGTCGAATCCGGAGTGCCGGGAAAACCACGATTTAAATTTTCAACCTTAAACCCTTCCTCCGTGCACCGGAACAGAACAAGGGAGAGCCCAATCAATGAACAAATTATGAATAACCTTCCTGGTTTAACCTTTTTCATGGAGTTTCTTTTTTAATAAAAGCCTTTATTAAATGTAGAAGCGGTAAGCCACAATTCGAATGATCCAAATCAGTGATGGTAAAGAATTGGTGTCAGCATCAGGGCTGATATTTATCAGGGGAGAATATGATCCTAATTCTTATTTTTTATTTTTCTTGAATCGACTTTTTCTCAATAGGAGGCTATAAGATCCTTGAGCTGATCTACGATTTATTAATGAAGTAATCCGGCATTTACACCCTCGGCAACCAGCCCGGCACTTTCGATTTGTACTGCTTGTATGCAGCGCCGAATTTTTTTTCGAGAAATGGCTCTTCACGAAATTTGCAGAAGAGGAGGTTGATGAAGAAGAAGGCAAAAGCCCAGATCAGAATGGGGACCGATCTGAAAAACAAACCCTCGGCCAGCAAGACCAGGAAGATGCCGCTGGTCATGGGATTCCGGCAAAACCGGTAAGGGCCTGTGGTGATGAGTTTTTCCTTGGGACTCCAGGGAGCAAGGGTACCCCTTCCTATTTTTTCAAAAAGTTTAAGTGACCAGAAAAACAATAAG
>CAYOPD010000132.1:0-2492 GCA_964405735.1 uncultured Saprospiraceae bacterium
CGGCACGAAGTCATTTTCCACAAGGACACGATCGAAAGGTCCTGCTATGTTACCACCCTATTTCCGTCAAAGGTGCAGAGTACACAAAGGAATGACGTATTGTGGAACAAAAAAACTCAATCTTCTATTTGCCCCAGGATTTTCCGGTGAATGCCTTTCTTCATGAGGGCCACATTAAAATTGATCAGTAAACCTAATTTGATTTTCTTCAATTTCATGTAGTTCAAAATGATTTTATGGTGGAGCGTTTGGAACATTTCTACAGATTTGAGTTCGAGTAGTAGTTTATTATCCAGGATCAGGTCTGCCTTGAATCCTATGCCAAGTGGTATCCCATGGTAATATACCTGGATGCCTTCCTGCCTTGTGAAAGGAATGTTCAACGTTTCAAGTTCGGAAACGAAGGCAGCTTCATATATGCTTTCCAGTAAGCCGGGGCCAAGTTCCCGGTGGATCTTAAAACAGATTTCGACCGCAATGGCGGCCAGTTCATTTTCGGTTTAATTTAATTGATTACAGAATTTTTGGTTATTTCGAATAAAAGTGGAATTGAGCTCATTGGATATGCAAAGAATGATTTGATGGACTCGCATTTATTGTGTCCGTTCTGTCGTTGTGGGAATCATTAAAAATCCTGGTGGGATCTTTAGTGTGAGATACTTTGTGAGAACTCAGCCTGCCCACCCCTCCCTATCCAGGTTCCTGTAATTGATCGCCTCTGCCAGATGGTGATTCTGTATCGCTTCACTCCCATCCAGATCCGCCGCCGTGCGTGCCACCTTCAGGATCCGGTCGTGGGCCCGGGCCGAAAGTTGCAATCGTTCCATGGCATTGCGCAATAAACTGACCCCATCGGATTTCAGGGAACAAACCTCCCTGAGCATTTTGCCGTCCATCTGGGCATTGCAATAGACCCCCGGGTGGTTCAGATACCGTTGTTCCTGGATCTGGCGCGCGGAGAGGACCCGGTTGACGATGGATTTGCTCGATTCGCCCCTCGAATGGTAATCCGACAATTCATGAACAGAAACCGGCGTGACTTCCACATGAAGGTCAATGCGGTCCAACAAGGGGCCGCTGATGCGGTTGAGATATCTTTTCACGACACCCGGACCGCAAACACATTCTTTTTCCGGATGATTGTAATATCCGCAGGGGCAGGGATTCATGGAAGCAATAAGCATAAAACTGGCCGGGTAATCGATGCTGAACCGCGCCCGGGATATGGTGACCCTCCGCTCTTCCATGGGCTGGCGAAGGACCTCCAGCACCGAACGTTTGAATTCAGGCAATTCATCCAGGAATAATACCCCATGATGGGCGAGGGAGATCTCACCGGGAGCGGGATTCGAACCACCCCCGACCAGGGCTACGTCACTGATGGTGTGATGTGGTGAACGAAAGGGCCTGTTGGTAACTATACTGGATCCGGCGACCAATAAGCCGGCCACGCTGTGGATCTTGGTGGTTTCAAGCGCTTCCTCGAGGCTGAGGGGAGGCAGAATGGTGGGCAGTCTTTTGGCCAGCATGGTTTTTCCTGCACCAGGTGGGCCGATGAGGATCACGTTGTGTCCGCCGGCAGCAGCAAGTTCCAGAGCACGTTTTATATTTTCCTGACCCCGGACATCTGCAAAATCAAGCTCATAGGAATTGCCCCGGTTGTTGAATTCTGAACGGATATCCACCTTCGTGGTTTCAATGGAAGGATGGCCATTCACGATATCGATGGCTTCTTGAAGGTTGTTGATTCCATATACCGGCACGGTTTCTATAATGGCCGCTTCCCGCGCATTTGCCAAAGGCAGGATCAGGCCTTTGTATTTATGTTTCCGGGCCAGGACGGAGATGGGCAGAGCTCCTTTGATTGGCCGCAGGCTTCCGTCCAGGGACAGTTCACCGACGATCAGAAACTCATGCAGGTAAGGGGCATCGATCTGCATGGACCCGGCGAGGATGCCCATGGCAATCGGGAGATCAAAGGCCGAGCCTTCTTTACGGATATTGGCGGGAGCAAGATTGATTACAAACTTCATCCGGGGCATTTTATACCCCGTATTTTTCAGAGCGCTTTCAATCCGTTGCTGCCCTTCCCGGACCGCATTATCCGGCAGGCCAACCAGGAAATAATACTGTGACCCGGCTGCAACCGTGCCACCCGCATTGACTTCAACAGTAATGGGAAATGCATCCACGCCGTGGACCGCACAGGTAAGTGTTCGTACAAACATGTGTTCTCAATTGTGTGTGGTTAAAGATAGGAAAATTAGCGGTGAGCGGTGAGTAGAATGCAGTGAGATTTGAGCGAAGAGCGGTGAGCTCCCGTTCCGAAACCTAGGAATATCGGGATAGCAGGGAGTAATCTGCCTATTGCTTCAAGCATGGCATAAAAAAAGCCACCCGCACCGGATGGCTTTAATGGATGTATTTGCTTTTTGACTTAAAAATTTCTGAGTTCGCTTCCTCTACCCTCGCACCTCGCACCTCAATCCTCC
>CAYOPD010000132.1:2592-10922 GCA_964405735.1 uncultured Saprospiraceae bacterium
CAATCCTCCTACCCCTTACTCTTCAACAAATCCCGGATTTCGGCCAGTAAGGTATCAGTCGCAGAAGGGGCAGCCGGAGCAGGTGAAGCCTTTTTTTTCATTTTATTGACGGCTTTAATAATGAGAAAGATCGGAAAGGCTACCAGGATAAAATCAATAATGGACTGCAAAAATTTTCCGATTCTGAATTCAACAGCTGCGGTGGTTATGGCTCCGTCTGCACCTAATACGGCTTCTTTCAAAACGTATTTCCATCCCGGAATATTGACACTGAAAAGCGAGCCGATCACCGGCATGAGTATATCTTCCACCATGGAACTGACGATTTTGCCAAAAGCGGCACCGATGATTACGGCAACCGCAAGGTCCAATACATTCCCATGGTTGATAAACTCCTTGAATTCTTTTAACATAAATAATGAATTTGAAATATTATAAATATACTACATAAGAATCTATTGTTATAACATCATGTATAAAAATCGAATGGGATAGGACCAAACCGATTAGTTCTACCGGACATTTTTTCCTTTCTTCCCGGTCAGGTCATCGCCCAGGTCATCTCTTGCCGCCTCCGCCAGGGCGGTCAGCTCCACAACAATACGGGGATTTGCCGCGCTGACATCATGACGTTCTGCAGGATCCCTGCGCAGGTCATAAAGCCCGGGCCCAATGGCCACATCTTCTGGGGCTGCTCCAGGAAAACCGTCCTTACCGGGCAGTTGATTTTCATAAGACCTGCCCGGATGTGGAAGTACCAATTTCCAATTGCCTTTTCTTACGGCTTCAAGTGCATTGCGCCTGTAATAATAATAAAAGACCTCGCGGGGAGACGCGCTTTCCGGCGCCATAAAAAGGGAAGAAATATCAATTCCATCTATTTTGTGCGGGGGGAGGGAACAACCACTCAGGGCAGCCAGGGTGGGAAATAAATCGATGGTGCTGCAGAGCTGATTGCATATCTTACCCTGGGGCAGTTTTCCTGGCCACCGCACGATACAGGGTACCCGGTGTCCCCCTTCAAAACTGGTCCCCTTGCCTTCACGAAAACCACCTGAGGAACCGGCATGGTTGCCAAAATTTAACCAGGGACCATTGTCGCTGGTCACGATGACCAGGGTGTTTTTCTCCAGTTTATTTTCTTTCAGCGCTTTTAATACCTGGCCAACGGACCAATCCAATTCCATGATCACGTCACCGTATGTACCTTGTTTGCTTTTACCCTTAAATCCGGAGGAAGCTGCAATGGGCACATGGGGCATGCTGTGGGGCAAATAGAGGAAAAAAGGATTTTTGCGGTTTTTTTCAATAAAGGATACCGCCCGCTGAGTATATTTTTTGGTCAGGGTTCCCTGTTCATCGTGGTTATTTATGATAGAAACGGACTCATTTCCTTCCATCAGGGGCAGGGGAGGGAAACGGTCCTTTTTCCAATCGGTAGCTGGGGTGCCGTCATAATGGACGGGCCACATGTCGTTGGAGTAAGGCAGGCCAAAATATTCGTCAAAGCCGTGTTGCAGAGGCAGGAATTCTTTTTTATCACCCAGATGCCATTTTCCAAAAATCCCGGTGCGATAATTTTTCTGTTTCAGCATTTCGGCCAGAGTCATTTCAGAGGCCTGGATCCCATTCGGCGCATTGGGAAACAAAGCCCCTGAGATGCCGATCCGGTTGGGATAACAGCCGGTGAGCAGGGCCGCTCTTGAAGCGGAGCAAACCGCCTGCGCAGTGAGAAAATTGGTAAAACGAATGCCTTCCGCAGCCATTTGATCCATATGGGGTGTGTACACGTCCAGGGCTCCGTAACAGCCGAGATCTCCATAACCCATATCATCAAAAAAAATAAGGACGATGTTCGGCTGGTTTTGTTTTGACCGGGTTTCATTTCCGATATAACCTAATAGCGTAAATAAAAGCAAGATGATCCATTTCATGATAAGGTCAGTTTAAAGGTGGTGGAAGCCATGATTTCCCCGTTGACCTGGATATGTAACCGGTGACTGCCGGGGTAATGTTTTCTCGTGGTGTAATCCTTCATGTATTGTGTTTTCTTAATCAGGATCTCCTTGCCTGCCGCCAGGATAATTTCCTTTAATTTAAACACTTTAGGGGACAAGCCGCCCTGCTTTTTGCGGAAGTCTACGATGTAATCTATGATCAGTTTCTGATCTTTAGCCGAATCTGAATTTAGTTTGAATTGGAAATGGAGCGATCCACCGATGGCCAGCTTCCTGGCAGATAGTTTTATTGGTGAAATCAGGACCCGGGTAGCTTTGTTTACCTCAAAAAGCCGAAAAGCCGGTTCATGGCCCTTCTTAATGAGGCTGCGGCTTGCGTGTTTGACAATCCAGGCCGTATGATGATTGTTCCTGTCCCATCGGCCCACAAGGGACAGCATGTAATCCGGATGGTCTTTGGAAATATCGTTCAGGTGGTTGGCCACCGATTTTTTGACATATAATTCCGGGTCGGCACGGAGTGATTCCAGGATAGGTGCAGTATTCCGGGGTTCTTTTATGACGGCTTCCAGTTTGAAGGACCATGGCAACCTGGGCCTGCTGCCTTCGGATGCAAGACGGCGAACATGGGGATTGCGATCGAGCGCCCAGGTTTTCATCCGGTGGATTGTTTTTTCAAAATCATGTTTTAAAAAATGACGGACTGCAAATTCGGCGGACCCAAATACCGTATACCGTTTTAAAGCGTCCATCGCCACTTCAAAATGACCGAGACCGAAGCGGGCTATAAAATCTGGAAAAACCAGCGCGGTATAGCCCGGATCCATAGCTGGAATTATTTTATCCAGGATATCCACGGCGGATCTGAAATTGGCCGGTAGAAAACGGCCCAGAACCTGGGAGGTATGACTGAGCCTTTCATTAAGGGACCGGTCTTCCAGCCCCAGGGTAAGTTGATTCAGAAATTCCCTGGGGTTGATCCCGGAATGGATGGAGGATACCACCTTACCCAGTTTTTTATAATACACAAGATTGAACATTTCTTTGAGCGGCTCCATTCCTGTCTATTTTACGAGTATGCATATATTTGCCATCAAACCAAAAATATGAAAAAAGAAAGCAGGAGGAAATTTATCGGCAACCTGGGAAAAGCCTCCCTGGCAGGTGGGGTGATGGTCAAACCGGCCGCATCGGCCAAACCATCCAGGGAACTGAAAAAACGTTTTATCCACCATGTCTATTTTTGGTTGAAGAATCCGGGCAGCGCTGCAGATAAAGCCAAACTGATCGAAGGTTTGCGCAAGTTATCCACGGTAAAAACCATCCAGCAGTTCAGCATCGGCCAGCCTGCAGATACCCGTCGTGAGGTCATAGACAGCAGTTATGCCCTTTCCTGGTTTACTTTATTTAAAAACGGGAAAGACCAGGCCAGCTACCAGGTTGACCCGATCCACCTTAAGTTTGTAGAGGATTACAGCCACCTTTGGGCAAAGGTGATCGTGTATGATACGGTGGATGCCTGAGTGAAGGCTGAGGCTAAGGGTAAGCGCACCTTGATTAATCTTTCTGCCTTAACTTCAACCTTAACCTCAACCTCAACCTTTATGCTTCATCGCAGAGATTTTATTCAAAAACTGGTTATCGGATCAAGCGCACTAGCGATTCCCGGATTACCTGGTGGCCTATTCCGGGAAGTAAAACCCCTGGGCATCGCCCTGGTGGGACTTGGCAATTATGCCACCAACCAGTTGGCCCCCGCTTTGCAACACACCGAAAAATGCCGGCTCTCAGGAATTGTAACCGGGACCCCTGAAAAAGCCAAAACCTGGTCGGAGAAATACCTGATTCCGGAGAAGAATATCTACAACTATCGGAATTTCGATAACATTAAAAACAATCCGGATATCGATATCGTCTATGTCGTATTGCCCAATTCCATGCATGCGGAATATACCATCCGTGCGGCGAAAGCCGGCAAACACGTGATCTGTGAAAAACCCATGGCCATGAATGTGCAGGAATGTGAAGCCATGATCCGGGCCTGTGCAGAAAACCGGGTGCAATTGTCCATTGGTTACCGGCTTTATTTCGAACCGCATCATCTGGAAATGCGAAGGCTGGGTAACCAGAAAGTTTATGGGAGTGTAAAAATGGTGGAAAGCAGCCTGGGCTTTTCCATGGCCAACCCAAAAGTCTGGAGGCTCAATAAGGCCATGGGCGGAGGAGGCGCCATCATGGACCTGGGGGTATATTGTATCCAGGGTGCGCGGAGGACGGTAGGCGAATTGCCCGAGTCTGTAACGGCCCAGGGTTTTATCCTGGATAAAGTAGTATTTAAAGACATTTATGAAGGCATGACCTTTCAGATGAATTTCCCCGGTGGAGCGGTTTCAAATTCCACTACGACTTATTCTTCCTATGTTGACCGGCTTTATGCGACGACCGGCGGCAAATGGTTTGAATTAAACCCTGCTTATAATGCTACCGGGGCAAGCGGAAGGTTTTCGGATGATAAAACCATGCCCTTTGAATTGAAGACTAAGCCATTTCAGCAAATAGACCAGATGGATGACTTTGCGGATTGTGTTTTAGCGAAAAGAAAATCATCCGCTTCCGGGGAGGAAGGTTTAATTGATCTGAAAATCATCGAAGCAATAAAACAGTCGGCCGATACGGGTAGGAAAGTCAACCTGGCCTGGAAATGATCCTACTGCACCCTCCCCAATCCAAACTGATCCCCTGCATCCACCGCCTCCTTGCCCCGGAAACCGACTTCCACCATTTTTTCACTCTGGACAGGTATGCCATGTTCGTCTTTCAGGACCAATAATATCTTCCTGGACCGGGCATCTATGACCTCTCCGGTGGAAGGATAGGCATAATCTCCCTTTTTACTGAAGGTAATCCATCCGGGCTGATCACGCAGGGCAATGCTCTGTTTTTGAAGGGGTGGCAATTGACTGTTGTCAAAAATATGGAGCTGCTGATTGTGGGCATCCGCCAGCCATAACTCCTTTTCATCAGGACTGAGGGCGATGCCGTGGCTGGGACAACCATGCCTTTTCACCGGGCCTTTTTCGAAACCGTTGACTTTGATGGCGTATAATTTATTCCCACGGATCAAATCGCCGATTTCAAATCCGAGAAAGTCATTGATGTTGACATAGACCAGGGTTTGTTTTCCATTGACGGTAAAAGGCCTGATGTTGTTTGAAAAAGGGCCCACGGTGCGGCTTTCACGGGTTTGGGCATTGACCACGGTAAGCATTGGGGACCGGAGGCCTTCAAGGTAAACCTCCATGCCATTCAGGCCATAGATGGTATTATGCGCTCCCGAACCCGGGCTGATCGTATGTTTCAGGTTCCCTGTGGCGGCATCGATAACGTACCAGTCCTCCTTTTCGAAACTGGGAACATAGATTTCCAGGCCGTCGGGTGAAACGGAAAGACGGTCGCAGCCTTTATCAAAGACCTTTTCCCATAAAATCTGTTCGGTCTGTAAATGAATGCACTGCAGGTTGTGGACCGTACTGATATAGATGCACTGGGTGGCAAGGCTGACCGCAATGCCTTTTACATTGGATGGTTTCCCGTCGGGAGCCATGCCCCTGGTGGGGATCCGTTTGACCAACTTGTGGTTTTTGTCCATATCGTAAACCAGTAAGCCATGCCCTCCGTATTCGAGATAATTCCGGATACCGGGTACCGCAACGTACAAATAACGGTGCGGATCCCGAAAATCAGGGACAGGGGGTTCCGATACGCAAACAGGCTTTATAGACTGAAAAGCCAACCAGCAGAAGTACAATAAAATCATAGTTTCCAAAGGTAAGGAACTGGAGGTGGAATTGTTGAATTGTGAAATAGTTGAATTGTTTCATGAGTACCTGACTCAATTTTTCACGAGAGGTGAACTCAACCTGAACCTTAACCTCAACCTCCAATACAATCTCAGCCATTTTTCTTAATATAGGCCTTCATATTACCGCCTTAACGGTACTATTGCAAAAAATGATACGAACATGAGTTTAACAAAAGACCGCCGCGATTTCCTCAAACAGGCAGCCGCTATTTCTTCCTTCTTTATTGTGCCTCGCCATGTCCTGGGCAGAGGTTTTCTTGCTCCCAGCGATGTCATCCAACTTGGATTCCTCGGAGCAGGTAAACAATCGGAAACCCTGCTGAAACGATTCCTGGATACCAAACAGGCCCGTATCCTTGCCATTGCGGATCCACATAAACTGAAGCTGGAACGATTCCTGGGATGGCACAAAAAACAATATGCCGAAGCGGAAGCATTAAAAGGACAGACCTCCAATGTGGTCCAAACCTATGAAAATTACCTCGAAGTGCTTCACCGGAAAGACATCGATGCGGCGGTGATCATTACACCGGATCACTGGCATGCGGTCATGGCCATTCAGGCCGCAAGGGTGGGTAAGGATGTTTATGGGGAAAAGCCCTTATCCCTTACGGTCAAAGAAGGAAGGGCCATGGTCGATGCCGTGAGAAAAAACAACCGGGTATTTCAAACCGGGAGCATGCAAAGATCCTGGCCTAATTTCAGGAAGGCCTGTGAGCTGGTGCGCAACGGTTATATTGGTACGATCAAAGAAGTACAGGTCAACATCGGTAATCCGCCTAAGGCGGTGGATTTTGAAGCCGAGCCGCTACCGGACCATCTCAACTGGCCCTTATGGCTGGGGCCAAACGACGCCCATATCTATCACCATTTTCTCGCTCCGCGCCTGGAGGATACTTTCTGGGCCAAATGGAGGGATTATATGCCCTTCGGCGGCGGCGGCATGACGGACTGGGGGGCACATATGTTTGACATCGCCCAATGGGCCCTCGATATGGATGAGTCCGGTCCGGTCATGATCATTCCTCCGGCCACCATTCCCGATAGCGGCGAAATCCGCGGCCTTGAATTCCACTATGAAAACGGTGTGGTCATGAAACATTTCAATTTTGGCAAAAACAATGCCGTCCGGTTCATCGGTACAGAAGGCCAGATCGATATCAGCAGGCAGGTTTTTGAAGTGCCGGAAAAATTAAAAGACCTTGAATTAAAAGGTTCAGACCTCAGATTACCCGCTCCGGAAAATCACTACCTCGATTTTATCAATTCCATGCGGACCCGCTCCAAACCCATATGTGATATTGAAATTGGCCACCGGACAGCCACGGTGTGCAATATCGGCAATATCGCTTACCAGCTCCACAGGCCTCTGGAATGGAACCCGAAAAAAGAATTGTTTAAAAAAGACAAGGAAGCCAATGCCCTGCTCACCAGGAAACACTGGGAACAATATGCCGGCTTGAAAAATGCCTGATCGGAAAAACAGTAACCAAACCAGCATGAAACCTTCGATATCCAACGATTTAAACGAAACGTATATTCTCACCGGACAACAACTGTTGTTTTTTAAGGAACACGGCTTTATTAAACTTAAACAGGTCCTCAGCGAGGAGACGGTAAATTATATGAATGAGGTGATTTCCTCTGAAGTTCGCCGCCTCAATACCCAGCACCTGCCCATGGAAGAGCGGGACACTTACGGCAAAGCCTTTCTTCAGATCATGAACATCTGGACCCGTTCACCCCTGGTCAAAGAGATCGTATTCAGCAAAAAACTGGCAGGCATAGCTTCCTCACTGCTCGGTACCCGCGGAGTAAAATTGTATCACGACCAGGCTCTGTATAAGGAACCGGGCGGAGGACATACGCCCTGGCATGCCGACCAGTATTACTGGCCCCTCGATACCGACCGTTGTGTTACAGTTTGGATCCCCCTCCAGGCTACGCCATTGGATATGGGCCCCCTGGAGTTCAGCGCCGGTAGCCAGAACCTGACTACCGGGCGGAATAAAAAAATCAGCGATGAAAGCCAGGCCCTCCTGGAATCCACCCTGAAAAAAAGCGGATTCCCCCACATCATCGAAGCCTTTGACATCGGGGAGGTCAGTTATCACCTCGGCTGGCTTTTTCACCGGGCCGGGGCGAATAAGACCGGTAAAATGCGCAGTGTGATGACCATCATCTATATGGACAAGGACATGAAGTTAAAATCCCCTGAAAATGAAAACCAGGAGTTGGATTGGAAGACCTGGTGCCCGGGGGCGAAGGTGGGGGAGGTGATTGAAACGGAGTTGAACCCGGTGTTGAAGTAATTGCTAAATACCTCGTGAAGGATAGATATCGGGTCAAGGAGCTTTCACAATCCCTTAAGGGTTAAGATATGGATAGGGTAAAAAATTCCCTTAAGGGATAAGATATGGGTAGAGAGATGGTTTATCAAAATTCCGTCCCGTCCGGGACGGGATTGTCTTCCTTTTATTTTTTACCCAAAGCTTGTGCCTAAAGGCACA
>CAYOPD010000133.1:0-10906 GCA_964405735.1 uncultured Saprospiraceae bacterium
ATAAACTCACTGCCACTTCCCACTTCCGTCTCCACTTTTATTTCGCCTCCAGGCGGACTATAAAAAGTATTTACTGTAATGGTTCCGCCGTGGGCTTTTACAATATCGTAACACAACGACAATCCCAGTCCCGTCCCCTGCCCCGTTGGCTTCGTAGTAAAAAAGGGCTGAAATATTTTATCAATTAACTGGTCAGGAATACCCCATCCATTGTCTTTCACCCGGATCTCAATGGCAGGGCCCAGCTTTTTTGTAGTCAGGCTTACCGTGGGGGTATAAGGCTCGCCGGTGGATTGCATTCTTTTGCTTCTTTCATGCACAGCGTAGAATGCGTTGGTAATGAGATTCAGGATGGCTCTTGCGATGTCCTGGCCGATGACCTCGATCCTTCCAATGGATTCATCGAATTCGGTCTTTAAACTTGCATTAAAGTCTTTGTCTTTGGCCCTTAAGCCGTGATAGGCCAGGCGCAGGTATTCCTCCGCCAGGGCGTTGATGTCCACGGGTTCTTTTTTGTTTTTTCCGGTCTGATCGGCGTTGCGGGAGTGTTGCAGCATGCTCTTGACAATCCCATCCGCACGTTTTCCGTGGAAATTGATTTTTTCCAGATTCTGTTTGATGTCATCAGCCAGATGAACGGCTTCTGATGCATTCCCTGACAGAACGGCTTGCCTGATTTCGTCGGCCAGTTCAGCATTCACTTCAGCAAAATTATTGACGAAATTCAACGGGTTTTGTATTTCATGGGCAATGCCGGCAGTGAGTTCTCCAAGGCTGGCCATTTTCTCTGATTGTATGAGTTGGGCTTGTGTGGATTTCAGGTCGGTAAGTGTTCGTTCCAGCACCTTATTGGCTATTTGCTTTTGACGATTGTTCTGGTAAAGAATGTAGGTAATGAACAACAATCCTCCTAATCCTGCTAAAAATAAATATTGTTTAAGTCGATTTTCCTGGGCCAATCTTTCCGATTCAACCTTCCGCTGGCGGTCCAATTCATCCAGGAGCGATTTTTGAAGTTCCAGTTTTTTTCCAGGCCCGTTGATTTCATCATTTGCCGCTTTAGCTATTTTAATATAGTGATACGCAGAGTCTACGTCAATTGGTTCATATAACTCTGATAATAAATTACCGGCGTCCAGTATTTGTTGCTTATAATTAATTTTCTCTGCCTCTTCAATACTCCGTTTTGCATAATAAGTGCAGGAATCAAGCTGGTGTGTGGCTTTGAAAACCTCGGCAATGCGGTGTAAAGCCTGTGCATTATAGAAATGATCGTTTTGCTGCTGGCTAATGCTTAAGCCTTTAAACAAATATTCCAATCCCAGTGCATAGTTGCCCAAGCCCGATTGTGTGCTGCCCATTTGTAAATACAATATTGCGGAATGCGGAATGTTCCATCGTAAAAACTCTGCATATGCCATTTTATCGTAAAAAAATGCCGAGTCGAATTGGTTATCTCTCCGGTATGCACTGCCTATATTTAATATTGTACCTGCTTTCCTCCGCTCATCATGCAGTTCGTTGAAAATTTGCCCTGCTTGCCGAAAATAATTAATCGCTTTTGAATAATCCTGCAAGGATAACATCTGTGTGGTTCCGAGTGAATTTAAGGCTATTGCGGTATGGAGGTGATCCCTTTTATCTTTAGCCACTTGCAATCCAATATATGCCGCTTCCATAGATTTTCCCACATCACCCAATATTCTGAAATGGACTGCCAGGCCGATTAGGGAAGGTACCTGTTGTATAAAATATCTTGTTTCCCGCAACAGAGATAACGCTTGATGAGCATAATAGATGGAGGAATCCGGATTTGTATTTTGATAAAAATCTTTCAATTCCATGAGTATAAACACACGGTTGCTATCCTGTTTTGCCCTTGCCAAATCACGTTTAAGGCTGTCGGCTCTGACTTGGTCTTGTGCAAAGCCGGGGCAGCTGATCCATGTCAGAATTACAAGTATTTTAATGGTCTTAATCATGGCTTGTTCAATATCGGCAGTTGAATTATAAACTCCGCTCCCTCATTTTCATTAGAGTTTATGATGATGGAACCTTCGTGCGCCTTGATGATGTCATATGCTAAAGACAACCCTAATCCGGTCCCCTGTCCGGTTGGCTTAGTAGTAAAAAAGGGTTGAAATATTTTATCCAGCACATTTGGTGGTATTCCCGGACCATTATCTTTTACCCGGATTTCAACCTTTTGGGGAGGTGAACTCCCCATAGCAAGCCCAACCCCGCTATCCCCCACTTTCTTTGTGGTCACGGACACAGTAGGTGAAAATGATTCGCCTTTTAATTGCATTTTTTTCCCCCTCTCTTGAACGGCGTAAAATGCATTGGTGATCAGATTAAGCATCGCCCTGGCAATGTCCTGGGGAATGACCTGGATCAATCCTATAGTTGGATCAAAATCTGTTTTTAGCGTAGCATTGAATGATTGATCTTTAGCGCGAAGGCCATGATAAGCCAGTCGCAGGTATTCGTCTGCCAGGGTGTTAATATCCGTTGGTTCTTTCTTTAGTTTGCCGCTTTGCTCGCTACTCCTTGAATGCTGGAGCATGCTCTTGACAATCCCATCGGCCCGTTTTCCGTGAAAATTGATTTTTTCCAGGTTTTGTTTAATATCATCTGTAAGTTTTAATGCCTCGGTCGAATGACCGGAATTCAAAGCTTGTTTGATTTCATCGATCAGCTCTGCATTAACTTCCGAAAAATTGTTGACGAAATTCAATGGGTTTTGGATCTCATGCGCTATACCTGCGGTAAGCTCTCCCAGGGAAGCCATTTTTTCGGATTGGATGAGCTGGGATTGAGCTGCCCTGAGATCGGTCAGGGTGGATTCGATCTTTCCTTTGGCCTCCTCCAGTTTTTTAAAATCCTCATAGCGGGCATAGGCCATGGAAAAGGCATGGGCGAGTTCCCGGACCAGGGACAATTGCTCGGGACTTAATGCCTCCCGGCTGCCTACATACAACATCCCCTGGTCAAAAGGCACAAACTGAAGGGTCAAAGAATCCGGGGCTTCTTGCCCGGCCTGGTAAGTGTCAGCGGATTGAACCTGCCCCTGGTTTTGCAAAGTTTTGACCCAATCCATGAACTGCCGGCGGTCCCAATGTTCCATAAAGATTGTGCCCCGGCGCCAATGTTCCACAGTTTTTGAGGTAATTTCCGCTCCTTCAAAGGCCAAATCGAGTACCCCCAAGGATTGACCATCGGGGGTTGAAAGATAGGCATGGGCCATCTGTTCGCTTTCATTCATTATAAATACTCCACAGCGGAAAAAAGGCACTCCGAGGGTATTCAATTCCTTCCAGATGATGGGGGTGAGGCGATTGAGGTCGCCAACATTCCGCATAGAGGCGATTTCTGCACGCACCCGGTCCAGGGAGGATTGTTTGATGGCTTCCCGGGCGCCGAGTTCCGCCTGCTGCAATTCCAGGTAACGCCTGAAAGTCAGTTCAATGATGGAGGCGAATCGTTTCAGGATTTTGGTTTGTATTTCCGGGAATGCATATTCCGACCAGGCATACAGGCAGCTGACCTGGTGCGGGAAAAAATATCCATATTGTTTTTCACCCTGCTGCCCATTTGGAAGATTGGGAACCGAAAGCCCGGTTAAAAGCAAATCATAATAGGACTTTAATAATTCCCCTTCCAGCACCGGGAAATAATCTTCCTGCCGTATCCAGTGATCATAAATGGCTTCAAAGACGGGATGGCCTTCAAAATGTATCCAGCCAATCAGGGCCAGGCTGTCCCCTAGCACAGATGAAGCGGCCGAATACAACTGGGCTTTCCGCGTTTCTTTATTGAGGAGGCCCACACCGAACCGCAGAAAATGCAATTCAAATTTTTTCAACTCGGAGTAAGCGAGCAGGATCGTGTCAGACAGGTCACTGCTGTTGTGCATGGCCATGGCCTGGCCACGGACCTTTTCCAGCGATGCTTCAATTAGAGCCTCCCTTGCGCTCTCTTCTGCGATATGAAGGTCAAGGTAGCGGCGATAAGTCAGGCTGAATACAGCGGCAAACCGCTCGAGAATCCGGAGGGTGTCCTGGTCTGCTGGTTGATGCGTAGAAAGCATGAGCCATCCGTGCGAAAAGAAGGCCAGGGTATGAACCCTTCTTCCCTGGAACTGTCTTTCGTCTACTTCGATTTTCATTTCCTCTTTTACAAAACTCATCCATTGTTTCAATTCCTCTCCGCGCAAATCAATCTCCAGGGATTTTTCATCTTCCTTCCATGCCCGCCATCCTTTCGAAATGACGGTTTCCTCATTTGATCTTGCAACGAAGCTGGAGTTGATTTGGCCGCCCGCCTGGTCGGTCGACCAGAAGCGGACCAGGTCATTTGCTTCCTCGACGATGCTAATCGAAATGCGGTCCGGGAAACTACCTAACTGGAGCAGTTGTTGAAACAATACCTGGGCAGCTTCAGCCAGTTCTTCGCTCCGGTGCATGGCCATAGTCCGGGCCCGTACTCTTTCGAGCGCCAATTGAATTTGGGATTCCCTCGCTTGTGCCTCGGCTTTTTTCAGATCCAGGAAACGGGTATAGGTCAGGTCAAAAACTTTGGCAAAGCGCAGCAGGATTTCGAATTGCTCATCCGAAAGAGGCTCGAGGCTGGCTGTGTTGATCCCCCCAAAATTATTAAACGAACCTGACAAAATGACCCTGCCGGGTGCGCGCATACCCTGGATGATTTCGTCAGGAAGATTTTTTAACTCCGTCTCATTAAACAGGACCTGGTCCCAATCCTGTTTATCCTGGCCTTTCAGGTCGTAGACAAATCTTATGGCCTGCCGCTTCCAGGCATCCACAAAGGCCAGGTAAGCCGGATATTCATGATAACGAATAAAAAAACTGACCGGATTGGAAGGATCCTCCGAATTGGCCATCCACCACCTTGCATCTCCGCTGGCTGGTTCAAAAACCCAGAGAATGCAACGGGTAAGTGCCAGGTCGAGCCTGGTCAATTCCGTAAAAAGAGTGCTGATCAACACTTTAAGTTCATCGGAGGATTGCATGGCCATGGCCCTGCTCCTGACCCTTTCCAGGCTCACTTCGATCTGCGCTTCGCGTGCCTGGGCTTCCGCCTTTTGCAGGTCGAGGAAGCGGGTATAGGTTTGTTCGAAAACTTTTCCAAACCGGAGGAATATTTGTGTTTCATTAAACGGTTTCGTGGTTATAAAAAGCAAGTACCCATGTTTAAAGGTAACTGCGTGGTTCTTTTGCCATGTTGGGATGGGATAACCGTTGTCAATAAATTTTTGAAGACCCTGCCTGAAAGCAGGTATCTCCATAAATGCTTCATAATATTTCTTTTGTTTTTCTCCCTCATAAACTTCCTCGTAAAGTCCAGTCTGGTTTTTCCAGGCTTCATACATGCGTTCCTCGCCGGGCTCAATGGTATAGGGATGAGAGAAGACACCGATGCTGGTCCATTTTTGAATCATGGGACTGTCCCGGTCACAAATGGCAAAAGCCACTCCCTGGGTCTCAGCACCCAGTTGTTTTATTTGCTCGAACAACAGTTCTGCGGCTTGAATCAGTTCATCGCTCTTATGCATCGCCATCGTCCTGGAGCGCACTCTTTCCAATGCTGTTTCGATTCGCGCTTCCCGGGCCTGGGCTTCTGCTTTTTGCAGATCAAAAAATCGCTGGTAAGTAAGGCCAAACACTCCCGCAAAACGCTCCAGCAATTCCATTTCATCCGATGGTAACCTGGATGGAGTAATAAATCCGATATATCCTTTTGAGAATAAAGCACAGTGAATTGCCAGTTGCGTCAATTTATCGTCTTCTTCATCGTAAAAACCCAGAGACCTCCAGAATGATATATATTCTAAAAGTGGCTCGCCGCTTAATTCAACGATTATGGACTTTTCGTTTTGTTTCCAGGCCTGGTATACTTTATCGATTACCTGTTTTTCAGTCAGTGGAACTTTAAAAAATTTCTGTTCCTGTTGCACTTCCCGGCCGGTTGCCCACAATTCGAGTTCATGGGTGTCTTCATTAAAAATTCCAATCGACATTGTGTCAGGTGTATAACCCAGGTCATTAAACTGTTTTAATATCATTGCAGAGGCCTCACCCAATTCAGTGCTCTTTTGCATGGCCATGGCCCTGGCCCTCACCCTTTCCATCGCAAGTTGGATCTGCGCTTCCCGGGCCTGCGCCTCCGCATGTTGCAGGTCTTTAAATCGTTTATAAGTGAGGCTGAGCACGGTGGTAAAGCGACGGTAAATCTGGAGTTCCTCATTCTTGAGTTCGTGATCCGTCCAGGCATAAACACCTCCTTCCTTAAAGAAAAAGAAATAACCGTATTGGACCTGATCCAGGGAATAATCCGGAAAAGCCATCATCGGCCGGAGTACCCGGTAATACTCATTGATTTCGTTGCCCCGGAGCACAGGAAAATAATCGGTCTGGGTTAGCCAGCCACTGTATACCTTTTCCAGAACAGGGTGTCCTTCCATTTGTATCTTGCCTATCAGTTCCAGGCCTTCACCCTGTTCGGTCGTATTCCAGGTAAAAATTTCACATACTTTGTTTTCTGTGTTGAGCAAGCCCACGCCGCATCTTCTGGGGATTATATTATAAGTATACAATTCTTTATAAAACACCCCGATCGTATCCGCCAAATCCTGAGAGTTATGCATAGCCATGGCTTTGCTCCTCACTCTTTCCAGCGATGCTTCAATCTGCGATTCCCGGGCCTGCGCTTCGGCTTTTTGGAGATCCAGAAAACGGGTATAGGTTTGCTGGAACACTTTGCCAAAACGCATCAGTATGGCATTTTCTTCCTCTGAATAGGGAACCCCGGTAAAGTTCTCAATATAGAGGGCAACATTCTCCAGCAACACGGTGGAGATGGTAAAACCGGGATGGCTGAAAATAAATTTTTTTGACGCTTCCGGAAAACCGGGGATATGTTTGAACAGGTCCTTGTAAAACCTGTTTTTTTCGTCACGGTTAAGGGTCAGGGTAAAAAAATCGGTGCCCTCTTTCTTTGCTTCATTGAAACGGTTGTAGTAAATGCAGTCAAAATAAGGGAGGGTTGCCTGTGAAGGGCTTCCAAACCGGTCGGCTATCCAGGTATAATAATCATCTCTTGCCTTATAATCCATTATGAATCCGGTATGCTCGGCCGGTATATTCAACTGAACGAATTGTCCGTAAACCACCTGGATCACTTCCTTCAGTTCACCGCTATTTTGCATGGCCATGGAACGGCTGCGGACTTTTTCAAGCGCTGCTTCGATCTGGGCCTCCCTCGCCTGAGCTTCAGCCTTTTGCAAATCCAGGAAACGGGTGTAGGTTTGTTCAAATACCATTCCAAACCGTTTGAATATCTCATAAGCTTCAGGAACTGGTTCATACGTAATAAACAGAAGGAAGCCCTGCAAAAAATAAACGCAATGAAAGACCTGGAAGGACGGTAATGGGAAACCGGCATCGTTAATGGATTTCAGCACATCACCAACCACCGGGAGGGACCGCATGTAATGGTAGTGCTTCACCAGGTCTTCTCCCCCAATTTCTTCAATATAAAAACCTTCTCCTTTTTGATGAGCTTCCAGGAAACGAATACAGGAGGGGTCTTCCGTCAGGGGCAGTTTGAAAGGCGGTTGCAATACCCCTTCGCTGCTCATCCAAAGGGTAATAGCCTTTTTGTCCTCATCCCAGATGCAATACCCAGCGCTCCAGGCCGGCATGCCGAGGGACTGAACTTGCTGAAAGAGCAAATTGGCTGCTTCGGGCAGTTCATGACTCGTTTGCATGGCCATGGTCCTGGCTCTAACCCTTTCCATAGCGAGTTGAATCTGCGCTTCCCGGGCCTGCGTTTCAGCCTTTTGTAAATCGAGAAAACGGATATAGGCTTGCTCGAATACCTTCCCGAACCGTTTTAATATTCCGTTTTCTTCTTCGCTAAACGTCTTGCCATGATGGTTGGTGATGGAGATGCCGGTATACCGGGAGATCACTACGGAACGGGCAAATCCGCCTTTCCTGGACATCAGTTCCTTTTTTCTTTCCTCCGGCAGGCTGCGCCAGGGTTCATATTGGAACAGGTGTTTAAAAAATTCCCGTTTTTCTTTGTCGCTGAAAAATTCGGTTAAAAAATCATTTCCTTTCTTAATGGCATCCCTGATCCGGGTGAAGATGGGTTTGTTCAATACGGGGACCTTGACTTTATGTACGTAGTCCGCCATACCCCCCGAGGCCCAGACGGAAAGATCCCGGTCCACTTCCTCGTTGATGCAAATGAAAACACCCCCCGTAATGTCCATGCCCATGCCCAGTAATTGTTGCGCGGCGAGGTGCACCACTTCCTGCAGTTCAGAAGTGTTGTGCATGGCCAGGCTCCGGGCTCTCACCCGCTCAAGGGCCAGCTGAATCTGCGCTTCCCGGGCCTGCGCTTCGGCCTTTTGAAGGTCAAGAAAACGCGTATAGGATTGTTCAAAAACTTTTCCAAACCGTTTGAAAATATTTATGTCTTCTTCTGAGTATTCCTCCGGACGGAACCGCTGAAATATTAAGGAGGAGTTTTTTGAAAGCAGGACCGCCCTGGTCCATCCGGGGGCATTCATTACAGCCCGTTGTCGTTCCGGGGCAATGCTTTTAAAGTCGGAATTTTTAAAAAGCCATTCGAAGTATTCATTTTTTTCTGCTTTGGAATATATTTCCGAATAAAAATCCGACCTCTTATTTAGCTCGTCTATTAACCTATTTTCTAAGGGAAAACTCCCGATAAAGGGAATATGAAATTTTTCCAGGTAACTCCTCCCTCTTGCTGCAAACCAGTTGGTAACTCCATTTCCCAGGGGGTCTGAAAAATCCGTGATGATGGAGGTATTATCCACCCGGATCCCCAGCCCGGCTATTTCCCGGTCTACCAGAAAAACCACTTCACCCAGCTCAATGCTTTTCTGCATCCCTATGGAGCGGGAGCGCACCCTTTCGAGTGCGGCCTCGATCTGTGCATCCCGCGCCTGCGCTTCGGCTTTTTGAAGATCGAGGAAACGCGTATAGGATTGTTCGAATTCTTTAGTGAACCTGGCTAGTATTTTTTTCTCCTCATCTTTAAGCTTCCTTCTTATCACAATACCAAAGCAGCCATATTTCATGTATGCATCCACATAATAAAGTCCTTTTTTAAAATGTTTTGGTTTAAATTTCTCAATACCGTTAAGCAATTCAGCCCATGTGGCAAAATAGGCCCTTACATTTTCGGGAGGCACTGGATTTACATGTACCGGCTCCCCACTTTCCCAAGCCACATAACAGGCAGCAATAGAAGGATCCGTTTTATTGAGGGGGTAAACAACCTCCCTGTTTTTAAAAATGGTTTTATTATTTTCTTCCTCACTCCATGTGGTCAGGAATAAATGAGTGGATTTGTCTTCATCCGGCAGCCATAAATAAGAAAATTCGGAGTCTAACCCAAGCCCTTGCAGCTGTTCATGGAACACGGATATCGTATTATTCAATTCCTGGGAATGCTGCATGAGCATACTCTGTGTACGGGTCCGTTCCAATGCCGCTTCTATCTGCGCTTCTCTTGCCTGGGTTTCCGCTTTCTGCAGGTCGAGGAAACGGGTGTAGGTTTGTTCGAAGACTTTTGCAAACCGCATGAGAATTTTATTCTCTTCATCGGTGTAGGGCACGGCATCAAAATTCTCAATATACAGGCCAACCTGGTCCAACAAAACGGTGGACACGGCCAACCCCCTGCACTGCAGATAGAATTTTTTCGCTTCTTCGGGTACGGTAAATAATTTGAAAAGGGATTTATAAAATTTGTTTTTTTCCTTAAAACCCAGCAGGTCGGTGTAAAATTTTTTTCCTTTTGTTTTGGCGTCAAGAAAACTGTTCCAGGTGGGCGTATCAAAATAAGGAATGATGGCATAAAAGGGTTCAATGTTCGGGTCGGCCAGCCAGATGTGCATATTGTCATTGGCTTTGTAGTCAATATAAAATCCGGCATGACCCACATGGATGCGGAGATGGACAAATTGTTCAAGCACAATCCGTATCACTTCTTTCAATTCATCACTCTTGCGCATGGCCATACTCCGGCTTCTTACCCTTTCCAATGCAGCTTCGATCTGGGCTTCGCGGGCCTGGGCCTGGGCATTCTGAAGGTCCAGGTACCGGATGTAGGAAAATTCGAAGACATCCCGGAAGCGGACGAACAGGCTCTGTTGGTCATTATCCAGTGGGTAATACGTCGAAATGCCCAGCGCTATGGGACCCAGGGAGTACCAGTAATAGTTGAGGGAATCAGCGGTTTTGAGGTATTTATCAATAAAGACATTGGTGGTTTTCTGGTAGGCGAGCCAGTCCAATAGTTTTTCTCTTCCCTTGATATGGGTGACCGACACCTGACCTTTGCCTTTCATCATTTTCCGGGCAAAGGCATGATGGATGGGGTTGTTGGCGTAGGTTGTCTCTGTGATGAAGGATTTATGGTGCCTGAAGTAATATTCGTAATTCGTATAAGTCTTTTGTTCCGGATGGAAAACCGCCGTTTGGACATTCCGGATTACATGGATCCCCAGACTGGACAATTGGATGGCGATGGACCGGCATACCCCCGGCATATCATCCGGGCGTTTCATGCTCATGGCCTCCCCTCTTACTTTTTCGAGGGCGGTTTCTACTTCGAGTTCACGCCTCCGGTTCTGCAGTTCGGCCGCCAGTTTCCGGTTCTTTTCCTTCAACCGGTCCAATTCCTTTTTGTCCCTTTGTAACACCTTTGGGTTTCCTGCCTTCAGGTCGGATTTGATTTTCATACTTCCTCACCAAGCTACTAATATATTCTGTCCTTTTAACATTTCAAGGGGAGGGAAACGGATATCCGGCTTAGATTGCGGCGACAGGCTTCAGACCACCGG
>CAYOPD010000134.1:0-2724 GCA_964405735.1 uncultured Saprospiraceae bacterium
CACCCCGCCGGTATTCGGGATTTGTCGCACAGGAAGTGGAAAAAGCAGCAAAAGAAACAGGCTATGACTTCAGCGGTATAGACAAACCCCAGCATGAAGGAGACTATTACAGCCTTCGGTACGGTGATTTTGTAGTACCCCTGGTCAAGGCGGTGCAGGAACAACAGGAACAAATCGAATTGCTAAAGGAGGAAATCCGGTTATTAAAAGAAGTATTGAAGCAGGCAGGCCTGGCCCTGAATACCAGATTGACCGATAAATAGAAAATCCTGGCAGACCTCTGAAATAAACAGGGGATCTGGCATCTCCGTGCGTAATAAAAGGTTTTATTTCTTACAGTATATTGATATTTAATTATGCATCAATGAAGCCGGAATCTCACTATTATTAAGTTCTAAATTCGTTCGGCATCTCCGATGCTGATATCTTTATCTTAAGCAGATATCCATCATATATTTTCCCGGCGACTTTTTTCCCTTAACTTACATTATCCTTTACATCATGCTGACAACTCACCCTCATGCCCAATCTCATCTTCATCAGTTACCGGCGCTCGGACATCCCCATTGAGCAGGTCAATCTTATCCACGAAGGACTGGAAAATGTATTTGGAGAAGGGTCGGTATTCCTGGATACCGCAGATATACACGGCGGTGCCAAATGGAAAAAAATACTGAATGAGGCGGGTACCAATGCCAAAGTATGCCTGGTTTTGATCGGGCCCCGGTGGATGGAAAAAGACGCCCAGGGCAGGATCCGTATCCGGCAGGAAGGAGACTGGGTGAGGCAGGAAATCGAATATGCCATAGAGAAAAACCTGGTGATTCTGCCGGTGTTGGTCAATGGCGGCGTATTGCCAAAGAATGAAGACTTACCGGATTCACTGCATTCCTTCAACGATTCCCAGGGAATTGTGGTCCGGACGGAGGAGTGGGCAACGTATAAGGAAAAATTAATCAAGGACCTTAAGAAGAATATAAAAGGCACCGGAAGACTTAAAAGTCTGTTGTGGATTTTATTGCCGGCAATAGCCTTAGCAGCCTATTTTTTATTTATCGGAAATAATAAAACACCTATCGAACCAGCCCAAGTGGTTGCCCAAGTTTGTAAAGGATTTACCTCGGATGCTGATTTAAAAACCCTGCTTTTCCCGGTATACGCCCGTGACCGACATACCTCGGAGGAAACCATTCAGTTGATCGATGAATCTTTTTCCACCAAATGCAGCCAATCCGGCATTAGCTTCGAAAATCAGTTGGCAAACACCCGCTTTGATACCAATATGGTGAAAAGTGAAAAAACCCGGATCGCGAAATCTTGCGGGGCGGATTTATATTTCAGCGGGCAATTGTTCGGGGAGCCAGGACAACAGGGGTTTTACGCAGATTTTGAGCCGGTCAGGGACTCCATTGACGGTTATGTCGCAACAGTTTCGGATTTTAATGTCAAACTGGTCCGGTTCAGTGTAAATGAATTATTAGGCAATGAAGCCATTGATGAATGGTACGATAAGGTTATCCAATTTCTGGTAGGGCTGGTAGCATATCAGAAAGGGAAGTTTAAACAATCCGTACTCGCCCTGAAAGAGGTGGTTTCAGATACCTTGCAAAAGGATTCATTCAAATTGCTTGCCTTATCCCTTATCACCGATGCCTTTTATCAGTTAAACATGCCGGACTCCTGCATGGAATACCAGCAAAAACTTACAAGCTGGATGCCTTCCGGCCAAGGGGTGCTTAAAACAGCTATCCTGGCGGAACAGTATAAAAAACCGGAAATCGCCATAGTATCTTATACCACCCTGATCGACAGTGGGAAATACGACAAAAATATAATGCTTGAAAAGCGGGCTGACCAATATGCTGAAATCAAGGAATATTCAAAAGCGAAACAGGATTACCAGCGCGTAAAAACAACCGAAAACAACAAGGAGCGGGTAAATGCCAAAATCGAAAAAACCAATACCCAAATCGAACGGAACCGGGCTGCAGTCACGGAGGTAAACAACTTACAGGCTACCGAAACGGAGAAAATCAGGGCTGCAGACCTTTATCTTCAAAACGGCCAGGCCAATAAAGCCGGTGAATTGTTGAGAAGCATTCCTAAAAATTCCGAATTTTTTAAACAGGCGGAGCCGCTCTTGCAGGAAGCACAGTTAAAACTGAATCCTGCTTCGGTGACGTTGACCGAATCGGCGGTCAAAGCCAACCCCAGGCTGAAAACAGAAGCCGGATTAAGGAACCTTGCGGTCAGGAAGCCGAATTGACGGGCATGCCTTAATTCCAGAAACTCTCAGGGACCGGAAGGACCTTTTTACTGGTATTTAGCCTGATCCTTTTCGGTTATTATCTGGTCCCGGCAGGAATGAGTTATTATATCTTCTATTCCAGGAAACGCGAGTCCTGGAAAAACCGGCATATTCAAAACAAATATCCCTTAGCGGCATCGATACAACATGAAATCAGGTGGTCCATGAGTACAGTGTTTGTATTTTCATTCCTAACCCTGATTGGCATCGGTTGTATTAATGACGGCCTGACCCGGGTATATTTTAATGTGGATGATTTTGGCTGGCCTTACCTGGTTGGCAGTGTTTTGATCTATATTCTCGTTCACGATACCAAAACCATATTTCCAAATATGGCAACCGGGCGGTGTATTTTAAAATGGCGCTGATTTTAGTGGTCTTCCTGGGAGGTTATGCACTGATGCTTACAAACCGGT
>CAYOPD010000134.1:2824-7409 GCA_964405735.1 uncultured Saprospiraceae bacterium
TTCTGAGCTGGACGCTGGAGCTATCAGGCCTTAGCCATTACCTCTGGCAAATCAATCACAACATCATCCATCATCCCTATCCCAATGTGGCACCGGTAGACAGTGAGATTACCATTGCCATACCTTTTATCCGGTTTACCACTTTTTTTAAAAAATACCGCATCCAGCGTTTTCAGCACCTGTATACGCCCTTTTTATATTTGTTTTTCACCATGAACCTGATCATTCTGCGTGATTTTTCGGATGTAAGGATTTTACCGAAAAAAAATTCGCAACAGGTGGTAAAACGGTTCTCACCGGGATTTTACCTGGTTTTCTTTTCAAGCAAAATTTTTTATTTTGGATTTGCCCTGGTCATCCCGTTGCTGGTCCAGGATTTTGTTTGGTGGAAGGTAGTAATCGGATTTTTTACGGTACATGCCCTCATGAGCGTGTTTGATATGCCCTATCAATCCATGAGCTGGGCGGAGGGCATGCAGTCGCATTTCAGAAGATTAAAGGAATTGGCGCTGGCGGCCTGAGGCCTTGATCCGGGATTTTAGATCTGTTTTGTAAAAATCCGGTATGTTTTATACCGGATCGCCCCGATCTTTTCAACAATACTGATCAGCACCGCATTTTCTTCTGATATCCAGGAAAGTTCGGATTTGGTATAGCCTCTTTCCAGGCCCTTTTGAATGGTATAATAATAAAAAAGTATGTCAATGCCCTTTCTTCGGTATTCTTCCGTCACACCGAGCATGAGCAGGCGGAAACTTTTTATTTTCCTTTTATAATAAAACCATTTCAGCAGCCCCGGCAGGTCCAGTCTCCCTTTCATATGGATTAATATGGAATTGATGTCGGGGATGGAAAGGGAACAACCGACCACCTTATCCTTTATTTCAGCAAAAAAAATCATTTCAGGATCGACGATTTGTTTTAAGGTCTCCCCCACATAATACATCTCTTCAAGGGAGGAAGGAACAAAACCCCAGGTATCCTTCATAAAATCATTGAACAGGGTGTTGATATGGGTCAGTTCCGCATGATAATTTTTTAGGTTTACAGTACGGAATCGCACTCCTTCTTTTTGTAGGGTTTTTTCACTGATGTGTTGCATGCGCTGCAACAGGGCCCTGTTTTGTTTGACCAGGTCTTCGGTCATCAGGTAGGCATAAAGATCATGTGCTTTTGTAAACCCTTCCTTTTCAAATAATTTGCGGTAATACGGAGGAGTATGATTCATCTGTATAAACGGCGGGCTGTCAAATCCCGTGAGCAGGATGCCGCATTCGTTTGCAATGGAGAAATTCATGGGGCCATAAACCCTGTTCAGGCCATGCTGGCGCAGCCATTCCAGGGCCATATCAAAAAGCGCGGATGAAACGGCAGGATCATCCATGCTCTCAAAAAATCCCAGGAAGCCGGCTTGCTCCAGATACAATTCATTATAGCTTGAATCGAAATAAGCAAGGATTCTGCCCAAAGGCTCTTTTCCATCCAGGATAAGCCAGGCTTTATAAGTACAATGACCGAAGTATGGATTGTTATTACGGTCCAGGATACGGCGCTGTTCCATGAGCAGGGGAGGCACCCAATGGGGGTCGTTTTTGAAAATACCGAAAGGGAGCTTAAAAAACAGGTTCCAGTCGTGCCTGGTTAGTACTTCCCTCGTTTCCATGTTATAGATTGGGCCGTTTTGACAACCGGTTTCTTTCCCTGAAAATGATGGAATCCGTAATCTGGCGGAAAAGGCCCGGAAATGTATTTTTCATCCAACGCACAAACCGGCTGTTGAAATCACAATAGATCTCAAACTTGTTTTTTTGTAATCCCTCCATAAAAACATGGGCTACCCGCTCTGCCTTGATTGTTTTAATGTTTTTGTTTAAGGCCAGGCTTTCAGGCAGGCTGTGTTTCCGTTCGTATTCCAACAAGGGGGTTTCCGTGTCTGGCGGATAAATGATGGAAATTCGGATGCCGTCATCCTTAGCTTCCAGGCGCAAACACTCCGCCAAGCCCGTCATGGCAAATTTAGGCGGGGCATAACCGCTGTATCCAATGACACCGGTATACCCCGCGACGCTGGATACAAAGCTCAACAGGCCTTTGTTTTTTTTCAACCAGGGCCAGGCTGCTTTGGTGGCATACAATCCGCCCAGGTAATTGGTAAACAGGCAAGACTCCAGGTCCTGAATGGGCTGATCGGCAAACCGACCACAGGTCATTATCCCGGCACTGTTTATGAGTACATCGATCCCCTTGAACCTTTCAGCGATTTTGAGAATAACCGTATTGACCTGCTCCCGGTTGGAAACATCCGTCGGGTAGTAAAAAATGCAGGAAGGAATACCACCGATTTTTTCCAATTCTATTTTTGCCTGAATCCCTTTTTCTTCATTTCGGCTGATCAGGACCACTTTTGCTTTCCGTAGGGCAAATTCTTTTGCAATAGCCAGTCCAATACCGGACGATCCGCCTGTAATAACCACTATTTTATCTTCATACTCATTGTCGATCATGATTGTCTTATGACGGTGGTATATAATTCTTCCAGCGCCTCCGCAAATTGATCAATGCGGTCTGGTGATTGGGAAGCGGTACTGCATAGACGAAGGATGGCGCTGTTAATAGGCACAGCAGGGTATATGACTGCCGTGGCCAGGAACCCCCGGTCCAAAAGGCCTTTGGATAGTTTGGCGGCATCTTCATTTTTGCCGCAAAGGACCGGAATGATCGGACTTTGTGTGGAACCTGTAACGATTCCGCCCTTCCGGAGTCCTTCCATCATCCGGTTTGTATTTTGCCATAATTTATTTAACCTCCAGGGTTCTTTATCTATGATTTCCAGGGATTTGAGCGCAGCTGCGGAATTGGCCGGAGATAAGGCAGCCGAAAACATATAAGGAGCCCCTCCGTGTTTGAGATAAAGGATGACTTCCTCTTTTGCAGAAACAAATCCTCCGTTGGCGGGTATTGCCTTGGACAGGGAGCCGGTGAAAAGGTCAACCCGGCCGGGAGAAATGCCAAAATGTTCAGTGATTCCTCTTCCCGTTTTTCCCAGTACCCCCAGGGAATGGGCTTCATCGATCATCAGGAAGGCATGGTGGGCCTCTTTGAGGGCGAGGATTTCGGGCAAAGGACAAAGATCACCGTCCATGGAGTATACTCCTTCGACCAGGATCAGCTTCCTTTTTACCCGCTCCGTTTTTTCCAAAATGGATTTTAATGAAAGCGGGTCATTATGCCGGAAATGCTCCTGCTGAATGCCCGCCACTTTCAGCGCATCGACAATGCTCCGGTGAATGCGTTCGTCGGCAATGACCAGGTCGCTTTTACTGAACAAACCGGCAATGACCGCCAGATTGGCCATGTAGCCGGAACTTAAAACCATCGAAGATTCTGTTCCCAGAAACCGGCTAAGGGATTTTTCCAGGTGATGGTGCAACACATTGGTCCCGGTCAGTAATCGTACACCGCCCGTGCCGGTACCGTACTCATGAATGGCGTCAATAGAAGCGGATTCAATTTCCGGATGACCGATCAGACCGAGGTAATCGTAGGAAGACATCATATAAACAGGCTGGTCCCGGATGTTGACTTTTGGGCCTGATTTCCCTTTTATGACCTCCTGGAAAGTATAAATGTCTTCATCGGCGCCCAGCTTTAAGAGTTCAAACCATCGATGGGCCATGCGGTGGTCAAGGATGAGGTGATCCCGGGATCTGAAATTGGGTTTTCGGTTAAAAAAATCTTTTACCAGAGATTGATTTTGTTTTTCTTCAAGCTTAAGTGTTTTCATAAAATAGAATACTGCCCGGGGCAGACCTCACTGACATTATAAAAACTAAAAGTCGGAATCCATTGCCTTTAAGTTAGCAAATTCATTTTGTTAGTCCTACATTTATTTTGGCATTGTTCATCCATTTATGTTATTAATACAACTTACAGGCCTGTCGGGATCCGGAAAATCGACTATAGCGAATGGGGTTAAAACGATGTTGTTGAACACAGGATTACCGGTGGAGGTCATCGATGGGGATGTTTACCGTAAAAAATTATATCCTGAGCTGGGTTTTTCCAGGGAAGAACGTTTTGAAAATATCCGGCGGCTGGGTTGGCTGGCAAACCGGTTCGTTTCCCAGGGCGTCATCTCGTTGCTGGCGGCTATAAACCCATTTGAGGAAGTGCGAAGGGAACTAAAGGCCTTTGGGCCTCATGTCAAAACCGTCTGGATCCGGTGTGAACTGGAAACGCTTTTGAAAAGAGACACCAAACAACTTTACAGAAGGGCTTTCCTTCCCGAAGGCCATCCGGATAAAATTTCAAACCTTACGGGAATCAATGATCCCTATGAACTCCCCGAGCAAGCCGATCTCGTTGTGGATACCACCTGCGAGTCCGAAAAAATCAGCATTGAAAAATTGTATCAATTTATCTTAAATAGCCTTGAAGGGTCCATTTGATTATGGACAGATTGTTCCCTTTAGCGGTTTATACTTTCCTGAAGATCGTTTTGGAGAATGGCGGGTTCAGCGCAAAGGGAATCAAAAACCTGCCCCCCTGGATTTTATAAACGATTGTATTTGAACCGCTGCGCTGG
>CAYOPD010000134.1:7509-10740 GCA_964405735.1 uncultured Saprospiraceae bacterium
CAGTCAATCCCAGGTCAGCACAGTGGGGGTCTTTTTTCCCGGAAAAAGCGAGGGACTATTTTGAAAAATTTGTTTTTTACCGGGGCATAGACCATATAGAAAAGGAAAGATGGTGCCATGACTACCGGAATCTCGTCAAAAAAATCTCTCTGGCAAACCAACTGAAAACACTGGTGTTAAAAAGCCCGCCCCATATGGCCAGGATAGGCATTTTGCTCCGGATGCAAGATTTATACATATTCACCATGACCCTTACGAGGTCTTTGCCTCCAATCAAAGATTATGGACGGTGGTGCAAAATATTTACACCCTGGGTAAAACCAGGCAGGTGGATTTTGATTCCCTTATCCTGGAAAATTATTCCCAAATGATGTCAAGCCTCCTGGAAGAGAAAACCCGGATAGCCGAAGGCCAATGGGTGGAATTGGCTTTTCAGGACCTGGTGAACTCCCCGGTGAAATCCATGCAAAGGATTTACCGTGAACTGGGGCTCGGTGATTTTGAATTTTGCCGTGAAAAACTGGAATCCTATGCTCAGCTTCAGAACAAGCATAAAATGTTGCAATATTCGTTATCCGGTGAAGAAATAAATGCCGTTTCGGAAAAATGGGAGCGGTTTATCAGGCACTGGGATTATCCAGTAAGGTATTCCTGAAGATTAAGCCCAAATCTATTTCATGGTTTGGGTTAAACCTTCTATTGTTCTATGGAATTCAATATTTAACGATTGGATTCTTGCGTCCGCGGCCCAATTTCTTATCTTCATAGAGCGTCTCAGCAACCAATCAAATTACCTTTTTATTCATAATTCCCGGTTACAATTTGTAACCTGATTACACTTTTTGATTTAGGGTTATTTATTGGTAAATATGAACAGAATCAAAATTCAAGGCAGGCCTGTCCGGAAAGAAGAAGGGGGAATCGAACCGCTTCAAAGCCAATTCAACAAGGTGGAGAAATCGTTCCGCCTGGAATCCTTTCGCGGGGAAACGCAGGTCATTGATACCGGAGCAAAAGCGGACGATATCATTGCTCTCGAATTCGAAGACGGGGGAGAATGGATCGGGCCAGCTGACGACATTGAAGAAATATTTGGGATACCACAATCCGCAAGGGGTGGACAGGGGGCGGATATTTTTCCTTCACGCATGGCCGTGGCTTCCGGAGAAAGGGGCTTGCAGGATATCGGAATCAAATTCCTGCACCTCATACGCGGAAAGGGAGCAAAAAACATCAGCCAGGCGGCGGCAAAAAAGCTCGGACAAACTGCCGATGAAAAAATAATAAAAAAACCCGGCTTATTCATGGTGAATGGGCAGGGTATTCTTTCTCCGGTGCAAACCAGGTTGAAACCGGAGAAATATTTATTGTTTATACATGGCACCCTGAGTTCTTTTAAAGGTTCATTTGGTGATTTATTTGATCAGGAATCAGAAAGTAACCTTGGCCAAACCATCGTCAGGCAATACCATAATAAGGTACTGGCGCTGCAACATTTTACTTTATCCCAAAGCCCTTTTGACAACGCGCTGGACGTACTAAAACTTATACCCAAAGGATCCAGCCTGGACATTCTCTCCCATTCCCGGGGAGGCCTGGTGGCCGATATCCTGGCTTGCTGCGACAAAAGAAATGTTCTGAAAGGATATTCCGCAGAGGATATTGCCCTGGCCCGGGATCAGGAGGAGTCCCTGGCGAAAACACTCGAACAGATAAATGCGTTCGCTGCCCGGAAAGAAATCATCGTGGAAAAAGTGATCCGGATTGCCTGCCCGGCCAATGGCACACTCCTTCTGAGCAACCGGCTGGACCATTTCCTCAATGGATTTTTGCGGGCGATTGGCCTGTTGGCCGGAGGGAGATCAAACCCGGTTTATTCGTTTATCCGCGGATTGATTACCGATGTTATCCGCGCCCGGCTGACTCCCGGCATTTTACCCGGCCTTTGGTCCATGGTGCCCGCATCAACGCCCCAGCGGCTGATCAACCGCCCGGAGGTGATGCTCTCCAATCATCTGCTGGTGATCGAAGGGGATGCGGAAAAAGGAAAAAACTTCTGGCATTCCATTCAGGTGGTGCTCACCAACCTTTATTACCGGGAAGACAATGATTTTGTAGTCCATACCGGCAGCATGCGTTATGGAGCCCTGCGCCAATCAGGCCTTTATTTTTTTCTTTCCAAAGATGAAGACACTTCCCATTTTAATTATTTTAAAAATGAAAACACCAGACTGGCCATCCAGGACGCCATAAACACACCACCCGGACAGCCTGTGCGGAGATTCGAATACCGGGCTGCCTCTGAAAGGGATCGCGGGGTATTGGTGGATCTGTTTGTAAGCCTGAAAGCCATTTCGGCCGATCGTATATCCGGGAACAAGCCGGTGGTGATCCTCCTGCCGGGCATCATGGGCACCCATCTGTCCGTCAATGGCCAGATCGTATGGGCTGACCTTGGGGAGATCGGCAAAGGAAGGATCGTAACGGATCTGCATGCCGGCAATGCAGAGGTAGGCACAAAATACATCATCGGCGATTTTTACCAAAAACTGGTCAGATACCTCGGTCATGATTACGATGTGGTTACCATGGGCTACGACTGGAGGCATTCCCTTTCCCAGGCGGCAGGAAAATTAAATGCACTCCTTGGCGATATCCGGCAACAGGCTCCATCACAAACAATCTCGATCGTGGCCCACTCCATGGGAGGGCTTGTGGTGCGAGATATGATGAGGCTGCATCCGGATCCATGGTCTGCCTATATTGAACGCCCGGGCTCAAGGGTGGTACTGTTGGGAACTCCCTGGCTGGGCTCTCATCTGATCATGGAAGTGTTTACCGGACATCAAAGCCGGGTGCGTCAGCTTAGTTTTTTGGACACCCGGCACAGGCGGGATGAACTGATCCGTGTTTTTAACCGGTATCCGGGGGTGTATGAATTATTACCCATTAATGAAGAAGCTTTTGAAAAAGACAGTTTCTGGAATTCAATCAATGCGGAACTGGATTCCGACAAAATCCTTTTGCCTCCTTTATTGAATGCATTCAACCGGTATAAAAACCAGGTAAAGACATTCAATAAAAATCCGGACCTGAAAAACATCTATTATGTCGCAGGTAAAAGCGATCATACTACCTGCGCTTACCGGATCCGCAAAAGCTTTTTCGGGAAAAGGCTGCAATACCTGGGCACGCCGGAAGGAGACGGATCGGTAACCTGGATGCTGGGCA
>CAYOPD010000135.1:0-10696 GCA_964405735.1 uncultured Saprospiraceae bacterium
TGCATGACCTCCGCCTCTTGCGTGAATCCTTCCCTTACCTATATGGCCCTCACCGCGCGCGCGGCCGATCATGCTGTTCAAGAACTCAAGAAAATGAATATGTAATTATTATTTAAAACCTGAAACAAAACAAAATCATGGATAGAAGAGAAGCGTTGAGAATCAGTGCCATCCTCATGGGCGGTTCTTTATCCGCTGCCACCATCTCCGGGGTGTTGAATGGATGTAAGGCCAGCACCAGCCCGGACTGGACCCCGTCCTTCGTGCCCAAAGATCTGGCAAACAGCCTGGCAGAACTTTGTGAAACCATCATTCCTGCCGGGAAAACACCGGGTGCAAAGGATGCAAAAGTGGAACGATTCATCGACGTGATGATGAACGACGTCTTTAAGCCTGAAGACCAGGAAACTTTTACAAAGGGGCTAAAACAACTGGATTCAGACTCCCGGGCCAGATACGGCAAGGCCTTCGACAAAATAAAACCGGAAGAGCGGGTGGAAATGGTAAGGGCCATGGATGATGAACTCAGAAATCGTAAAGAACAACCTGCTTCCAAACCATTTTATGACCTGGTCAAGGAATTGACGGTCACCGGTTATTGCACCTCCGAACCCGGCGCAACCCAGCACCTCAAATACGTGGCGGTGCCAGGAGATTATAAACCCTGCATTCCTTTGTCTGAAGTCGGGGGAACCTGGGCGATTTGAAGTAGTCATTCATGAGTAATCAACGGTCAGCGGTCAGCTCTGACTATTGAATGCTGTCAACTGACTAACTCCGAAATACTTCCTGTAAAATAAAAAGGCAAGGCCCAATGCAAGGATGGGGGCCAATCCAAGTATATAGCCCAGGCTGATCATATGATTTAAGAAGAGAGAACCCTGATCGCCCTGGCTTTGATAGGCGGCCCAGAATGCCGGGAAAGCCTGGCCAAAGGCGGCTCTGTTGATGTACTCCATTTGCATGTTGCGGATGGCTTTGTCCTTTGGCTGGCCTGCGCGCAGATTCCGATACACCTCCACTACCTGGTTTTTTGAAAGATCATCCCGGATGGGCCAAAGGGTACTGATCACGCTGCGGCTGCCTGCCTGAAAAAAACTGCGTGCCAGGGACATCACCCCTTCGCCGGAGATGATTTTACCGGTGCCGGTTTCGCAGGCGCTGAGAAAGACCAGGGCCTGAGGCAAATGCATAAGGCCTATTTCGCCTGAAAACAAGGTGTCTCCAGCCAGCCGGATATAACTCTCCCCTTGATTTACCCCGTGAGACCTGGCGTGGCTGGCTATATGTAAAATCATTCCCTCTTTGGCAAACCTGCTGAAATTAGCGCTGTCTGCTTCCTCGTCCTGAAATCCGGAAACGTCATCCATGAGCATTGCAATGGCTTTGCATTCTTCCCGATTGTATATAAGATCCTCAAAAACGGGTGCAAAACTGATCAGGGATTTAGACCATTTTTCTTCCATTACCGGTTGCCCTTGCCGCAGCGGTTCCATCCACAAGGCAAGCGAGTACTGAGAACTGATTACATGACGATGAATGAGATAAGGCCAGTTTTTATGGTCTGAATGATTGGCCGGGGCCGTCAGGAGAGCTCCAAATGGGATTTGCGCCAAGTCAAGGTCAGGAAGGACAATAAGCCTACGCCTGATATGGTCCGCGAGGGGACCCAACAGAGCCTGAAATAATTTCCATCCGGCTGTCCGGTACAGGCTATCCCTGAGCTTAGAATATTCATTTTCCCCAGCCAATGATATGCTTAACTGCAAGTCACCGATGAGTTGGCTGACCGCATCGCTGGATCCCGGAAGCCTTGTCAACCTGAATTCATTTTGATTGATCAGGAGGGCATAAATATGCGTACTGCCTTTAAAATATTCCAGGAGGGTGGTATTGCGGTCCAGCCGGGATTGAATCTGGCCCAGGCGTTGAAATGGTGCATCGGCCATATGATTATAACGATGTTTCAGAAGCCTGAGCCGGGAATTTAAATCTGTCATTTTTTCAAGCAGTGAATCGTAGTTGTAGCCAGGATTTTGCATTTGACTCCTGACAGATCTTAATTCTGAAGACAAACTGGTAAAATTTGCAAATTCAGCATCGCTCAAGAATTTCCTGAGTATGGATTCTGCATGCAGGTTAAAAGCTTTGCCTGCTTCAAAACAGGTCAGAATGGACAGTTCATCCTGGTCCGCAAGCTGAAGCGAATCGCTGTAAGTTTCCAGCGCGAGGTCAAGAACAGGCGTTAATTTCTGAATAAAACTGAGCCGGTCCTCATCCGCGATCAGGTCGTTCCGGATTGCCCTCAGGCCCGAAGTAAAATAAGAGAGCAAACGTGTTTTCTTTTGTATAAAAAACACCTCCCCGCAATTTTTATATCCCAGGTTGTGAAACTGGATGCCCTTCATCACGGTTTCCAAAAACTGGTTTCTCAAACCCAGGTCTTCCCAGATGTCTTCATTTGATTTATCGACCGTCAGGTAATGCAGGGAGGAGTCCAGTGCTTCGGACATGGCCATATAATCGCCAAGACTGGCTTTTAACTCCGCCTTGATTCTGAACAGAGCGGAAATATCTGCCAGGCGGTTTGCTTTTTTTTCCAGCCTCTGCAGGAGCATGTTACAGCTGTCCCGCATACCCTGTTTCAGGTAAAATCCAAGGACCGGAAGCTGAATGGCAATATCCGTGGCCGCCAGTTTATTCTCATTCAACATGGAAATGAGGTGCAGGCCCGCCTGCCGGGTCAGGTCCTGATTTTGCAGAAATGTATAAATTAAATCCTTCTGCCTGTGTTGCTCGTATGCTTTGCTTTTATTGACATTGTCGTACATTTTGGAATAATGTTCCGTCATCTTAAAGTCACCCAAAGCCAAACCCAGTTTCATCAGGTCGATCAAGGCCTGTTCCTCCAAACCCTGAGGTGGTCTACCTATTCTGAGGACTACTTGGTCTGCTTCTCGTGCTTGCCTCAAAGCGGCCTGAAATTTATTGGCTGCTTCCGTAAAATCGCTGGCTTCCATCGCAATCAAACCCAGCCTGCTCAGGCATTGAAACAATCTTAACTGTCGGCAATCTATGGAATCCCGGACCATATTGTCCCCGTAATATTCGGGATGGCTTAGCACAAATTGGTAGGCGCTGTTAAATTGGTTTGTGGCCTCCAGGATGCGCTTTTTTGTAAGGAAATAATCTCCTGAATAGATAAGATAAGCAAACTGGGTGCTTATCATCCGGGCGGAATTTCCATCCGGTTTGTACCGTTCCAGCAAGGCATTAATTTTAGTCAGTTCGGCAGAGAACAAGTTATCCAGGCCCAGGTCGCGGTATGCCTCCGCGCGGAAAAGATGTGCACGAATAATATATTTTCTCACCCTCTTTTCATCATAGGCGGCAGCCTGCAATAATAATTCATTGCAAATGCCTATGGAAGCATGATAATTGCTGTTTTCCTGCAGCTGATTAATCAGGGTGTCGAGTTTATCAAGTTTCGATAATGAATCGGAATTTGAGGCAGTAACTGTGATAAAGTGAAAAAACAAGAGGATAATAACCAATCCTGGAAGATAAAACATCCTCCGTTTCATACTCGCCATTGCTCCGAATTTATTCATGATATCCGACCCCTGTTTTGTGTCTGATATTCTTTTATCCGGATTCCTTGACCGGCTGGATTCCGGCTTTAATAAACAATCGGTAATAAGTGATCAGTGACTATTTTCTGGTGATATCCAATCTGAGGGCAAATCCGCTAAATTTAAAAGTAACAAACAACTTGCGGTTGGATTTGAATCGTTTAATGAATTTTTCAACCCGTTCACGGGAGGCCGGTGTCGGGCTCGCGTAATAGATCTTACAGTTTATACCGGGGATCGGTTTGATGTCATAATCTACGAGGAGATCATTATTATCATCCAGAATCTCGGCTGTAAAAATATCCGTATCTACAATACCATTTAATAGATTGCTGTAAGAGGTTGAATATTTGAAAACCTTACAGGGCGGATCAATAGTGCAGGGGTCTGATGGAGGCATAGGAATTTATTTATGCGGGTTAAACCCAAAATATTTAAGCATAGCAGCAAGCATTCGGCCAAACCAGCCGGTATTGTATATCTGTTTTATGGTGCCGAAACTCGCCTCGATGGATTCAGGGGTAAATAAGGCGCGCCGTTTATATTCAGCCTGACTTAACAAATTTTGAATTTCTTTACTTGCTTGCAGGGCAGAACAAGGATCTTTTGTCTGGTTTTGCTCCATTCCCTGACGCAAAGCCTTGGCTTTCAATTCGTCAAGCAGGAAATTGTGGCGATAATCCAAAGGCAATTGAGGCATAAGTTGTTAAGTTAAGTTCTATAAATGATGTAGAGTGGCAGGTAAAACGTTACCTGAATTTCCGTTTTTTTATTCAAAATAAGAAAAAAAATAAAATCCGGCCCACAACAAATTGATTTATAATTATTTATATTTGAATTGTTGTTTTTAACCAATATAAGGCGGACATAATTAAAGCAAAATACACTTATGGCTAAGGAAACTGATGAAGAGTTGGTAAAAATGATAAAATCTGGTGGAGCAGCCAGGGAAAAGGCGCTGCACCGTATTTACTCCGATTCAAAAATCAGGGAAAAACTAATTGCCATGATCTCATATAACAATGGAAATCAGCAGGATGGAGAAGATATGTACCAGGAAGCCATCATTGTATTGGATAAAAACATCCGGGAAGGCCGGTACCGGAAAGAGGGTAACCTGCAATCCTACTTGTTTGCCATTGGCAAATTCCTGTGGATGAATCAGCTCCGGAAGAAAAAACCCAACCTGAAAGAAAATTTCACCGATGCTGAATTGCCCGGCGATCCCATTGAACCAGACCATATCCTGCTGGACGAGGAACGTAAAACGAAGTTGCAGGATCTTTTATCCCGGCTGGGCGCCCGTTGCCAGGAAATCCTAAGTCTTTGGCAACTGTCTTTCAGTATGGAAGAGATTGCGGCTAAACTGGGCATGAACGATCCTTCCACCGCCCGCAAGGCGAAATACGATTGCCAGCAGCAACTGATTAAACTTATTCAAAAATCCTCCCTCACGAAATCTGACCTTACATGAACCAAATCATACTAAACGATGCTTTGCTTGACCAGTTTGAAGCTTATCAATCCGGTGGGATGAGAGCCGAAGACAAAAGCAGGTTTGAAAGCCGGCTGGAGACCGAGCCGGAACTGAAAGAATCTTACCGGGCTTTTCTGACCAGCCGGGATGCCATTGAAATTAAGATAGCCGATGACCTCAAAGCCAGGATGAAAAGCTGGGAAAAACAAGGTAATATCGTAGACCTCCAACCGGAGGCCGGACGTACCCGCCGCCTGAAATGGCCTGCCGTGGCGGCAGCAGCTTCTTTGTTGTTCTTTTTATCTCTTGGTATAGCACAATACCGGTCCGTGAAGTCCTATCCAACGGAGGCCATTGCCGAATACCAGCCAATCCAGGCTCTTACCACGAGAAACGGGGACCAGGAATCCGGTTTAAACCGAATTATCCGCGACTACAACAGTAAGACTGCGACCGAGGAACAAACCATTTCAGCCTTGTTAAAAATCAGACCTGAAGCTCCGGGAAATGAATATCAGAAAGCGCAAAGCTATTTGGGTAAGCTTTACCTGCGCCAAAGCAGATGCACTGAGTCAGCTGCGGCTTATCAGCGGGCAGGTGACCTGGAAGGGGCTCGGGATGAAGCCGAAATTGGCAAGGTACTTTGCCTGATCCGGGAAGGCCATAAGCGGGAAGATATCAATGCCGCATTGAAACCCATCCTGGAGAATCAGAACCACAGTTTTAACATTGCCGCCCGGGAAATTGACAAAGAAGTCAATGGCTTATGGTGGAGATTATTTAAATAATTCTGCCTATCACTCCGCTGGCAGACATAAGGGAATTTATCAATCATATCGGGGATTTATTTTTTCCCCGGATATGCCTGGCCTGTGAAAAAAACCTGCAGGCCCGGGGTCACTTGTTCTGCATCCATTGCTCTTATACCATCGCCATTACCGACCAATGGAAAAAGGCGGATAATGAATTCACTGAAAAATTTGTTGGACGCTTAACCCTGGAGCAGGGCGCTGCGCTTTACCGGTTTGTACCCGGGGGGCAACTGCAGCAAGTCATTCACAAGCTCAAATACCAAAACCGCCCGGATATCGGTACCCACCTGGGCCGGGCAGCAGGGCATCAGATCCTCAGGTACTGGCAACTTCCGGATTTTATTGTTCCTGTGCCCCTCCATCCGAAGAAATACTGGCAAAGGGGGTATAACCAGGCGGAACAGATAGCCAGGGGTATTGGTGAAATCACCGGTATTCCGGTATTGCCAAAGGCCCTGAAAAAGGTTGTATACACCCAGTCGCAAACCCGGCTTCATCGTCTCGAACGCATGCAAAACTTGAGCAGTTCATTCGTGCAGAACGAATCGGTGCGAATGAATGGTAAACATGTGCTGCTCGTCGACGATGTACTCACCACAGGCGCCACCCTGGAAGCTTGCGCCCTTGAAGTCCTCCGGCATCCAGGCACCAGGGTGAGTATGTGCACCCTTGCGATGGGAAGGCGGATTTGATTTTCATTTGAGTTCCTCTGATTGTAAGACTTACAAACTAATTTTACCCTATGACAGCAACAGAACTCATCAAAAAAGAATGCCTCCGGAGGTTGAATGAAAGCCATGAAAAAATAAAATCCTCACTGGCCGGATTTTCACAGGCAGAGTTGTGGTGGAGGCCCAACCCGGCCAGCAACAGCATGGGCAATATCATCCTGCACCTCTGCGGCAACCTGACCCAGTATGTCCTCAGCAGCCTGGGTGGCTGGCCGGACCAACGCGAGCGTTCTAAAGAATTTGAAGAACAGGGGCCCCTACCGGTCGAAGAATTGTTTGATAAACTGGACCAGGTCATGAAAAACGTCAATGAGACCATAAACGCCTGCAATGATTATGAACTGATGAGGGTCCGCCCGGTACAATGTTTTGAAGAATCAGGCATCGGTATCCTGATCCATGTGACCGAACATCTTTCATACCATACCGGCCAGATCGTGTTCTTTGTCAAATGGAAGACCGGCAAGTCCATGCATTTTTACGACGGAGTGGACCTGGAAGCTAAGGGTGAAAGGTAATTGGCGGGGGGTGGTCCGAGAATTCGGACGGTGGTCGGTCTTCGCCCTCAATCCTCTCACGAGGCATCGGCACCTCAATCCTCAATCCTCAATCCTCAATCCTCTTACCCCTATCCTCTTACCTCAAAAAAAAACCTTCCTGGAAATCATCTTCCCAGGAAGGTCTGCAATTATCGAGCTCTCCCGAACTTCGGGAGCTCATCACACGCCACTCACGGCTATCTAATCTTGATGTTTCTGAACGCAATCTCACCTCCATGATTTTGCAGGCCTATGCGGCCGGTTTTGTTGAGGCTCCAGCCTTTGAAGGGCTTGAATTTTGATTTGGCAACCAGAGCGGTATATTCCTTGGATCCAATTTCGTATTCCACACATTTAACGCCGTTGAGCCAATGCTCGACATGGTTGCCTTTTTTCACCACTCCGGCTGTATTCCACTGGCCGGCAGCATTGAAGGTAGCACCCTGGCAGGACATAAGGTCATAATTGTCGGCTGTCAGGTGATTGGTTGCCGCTTCCTTTTCATGCATGTTCACATAGTTGTTGTCCACGAGTTGGAACTCTGGAGCTGTCTGCCAGATAGCCAGTTTTGGATTTTCATTGACCAGGTAAAACAAACCACTGTTTGCGGAGTCGGCAAGTTTGAAGTCAAACTTCAATTCGAAATCACCAAAGGTATCCCGGGTCACCAGGTCGCCTCCGACCATGGCTCCATGAGGGCCTTCAGGTTTCAAAACGATCTGGCCATCCATCGCCTTCCAGGTATGGGGAATGCTGTCCCCGTTGTATACCCTCCAGGAATCGAGGCTTTTCCCGTCGAAAAGCAATTTCCAGCCGGCCGCCGCTTCTGTTTCCGTGAGCATATTGTTGGAATCCACCACCATGGCGGTTGAATCCACGGCGGGTGCAGTTTCGGTAGTGGCCATTTCTTTGTTCTTGCAGAAAGCAAAGGCCAGGAGCAATACGAATAAAACTATTTTTTTCATGATTGAGTCTTTTTTGGGCGACAAAGTTAAAATGGCCTTAAGGCCTTGGGGTCCGGATACCCGTTAACGATCTTCAAATTTGTGTAAATGAAGGGATGGTAAGTGCAGGGATGGCTTCGTGTCAACCCTTCACTTACCAGCCCATTATCTTCCGCCCCATTTCCATATTGCAAATGCTCCTGGTTTCCAACCCTGCATATTCCCTGGCCGAAGAATATTTCCATGCCAAACTTTCCTGCACCAAACCTGAAACTTTTGGGTTATCGTGTATATATTTAAAACACGCGTAGGCATAATCATTTCCGGCGGTAAACCGGAAGTCCGTCTCGCCATTGTTTTTTTTTAAGGTAATAAATTCATCGATCCATCCATTTTTTGATTTGCAGTTGGCCCTGAATAAGCTTCCGGTCCATCCGTATTCTTTATTTATTGCCCGGGTATACGAACGTTGTAAAATACCAATGGCTTCATTGATTGAAATTTTAGAATGATCATTGGATTTCTCCCATCGGTCAGCATAAATTCCCGAAAAAACATTTTCAAATTTTACCTGCCTTCTTTGTCGTTCAGTTGAATCCACATGCAGCCTGAGCGATTTCCGTTCGATTAAATCGCGGTGTACGTAAATCAGCCAGTGAAAGTGATTTGGCATCAGGCAATAGGCTATAATGTCCGCAAATGGCGTGATGTACATTTTCATTTTCCATAAAAAGTATTGATAGTTTTCATCGGAAAAGAAAATCAGTCGACGGTTATTTCCTTGATTATAAACATGATAGAGTTGGTTCGCATATAAGTTCATTTCTAAAAATAGGAGGAAATGGGTTCAAAGTGATGGGGTGACTTAAGTCATCCCCTCACTTAAACAACTTATATATGACTATATTTTAGACTATATTTGTCGAATTATCCGACATCATGTATCTCAACGCCCACAGCTATTTCAGCCTCCGCTACGGCACCTTCTCCCCCGCGGAGCTGGCCACCGAAGCCGTAGCCCTGGGCCATAGCTGGATGGCCCTCACGGATATAAACAATACCTCCTGCAGCTTCGAATTCCTCCAGGCCTGCCAAAAAGCGGGCCTCCGGGGCCTCCTTGGCATTGAATTCCGGGACCCCGACCACCGCCATCTCTATACCGGGATCGCCCAAAATGCCGCCGGCTGGCGTGAGCTCTGCGCCCTGTTGACCCGGAGCTCGCTTAGCGGGGAGCCCCTGCCCGCCCTCGCCCCTTCCCTGGAACATTGTTTTGTCATCTACCGCTCCCTGCCCAAACCCCTAGCCGATTTTGCCCCCCATGAATATTACGGCGTCTCCCCCGCAGAAGTGGGCGGCCTGTATTCATCCCCCCTCCGGAAGGACTCCGGGCGGCTGGTGGCCTTTGCCTCCCTCACCCACCGCGACCGGGAAGGCCACCGCATACATAAACTCCTGCGCTGCATCGACCGCAACATCGTGCATACCCGCCTGGAAGCGGCAGATACGGCTCCGGCCACGGACAACCTGGTGAGCGCGGAAACCCTCCGCCAGGCCTATGCCCGCTATCCCGAACTGATCCGGAGGACGGAACAAATCGCCGGCCAATGCTCGATCAGCCTGGAGTGCGGCACCGGGGTCAACCGACGGACTTTCACCGGTACAACCGCCGGCGACTACGAGCTACTCACCAAGCTGGCCCGGGAAGGCTACCGCCGCCGTTACGGAACTGCGCACAAAAAGGCCACGGAACGTACCGAAAAAGAATTGCAGGTGATCTTCAAACTCGGTTTTGCCGCCTATTTCCTCATCACCTGGGACGTGGTACGTTATGCCCGGAGCGCGGGTTACCACCACGTGGGCCGGGGCAGCGGGGCCAACAGCATCGTGGCCTACAATCTCGGCATCACCGACGTGGATCCCCTTGAGCTCGACCTTTATTTCGAGCGTTTCATCAACCCGCACCGTTCCTCGCCTCCCGACTTTGACATTGACTTTTCGTGGAGCGAACGCGATGATGTCACCGACTATATTTTCAAACGTTATGGACATGAATACACTGCCCTGCTGGCCACCTACAACACCTTCAAGGGCCGGTCCATCATCCGCGAACTGGGCAAGGTCTTCGGCCTGCCCAAAAACGATATCGACCTCATCGTCGACGAGCCCCTGGCCTCCGACAAACACCACCCCTGGGCAAAACATATTTTCCGCTTCGGCAAAAGCATCGAAAACTTTCCCAACTACCTCTCCATCCACGCGGGGGGCATCCTCATCAGCGAACGACCGCTCAACGAGCATACCGCCCTGCAGATGATGCCCAAGGGCTTCGCCATCACCCATTTTGACATGTACGGCGCCGAAGACCTGGGTTTCCACAAATACGACGTCCTCAGCCAGCGCGGGCTGGGCCATATCAAGGACGCAGTGGACCTCATCAAACGCAATAAAAGGCAGTCCGTGGATGTGCACGACGTCGCCCGCCTCAAAGAAGATCCAAACGTGAGGGCCCAACTCCGCTCGGGGCATTGCATCGGCTGCTTTTACATCGAATCGCCGGCCAT
>CAYOPD010000136.1:0-10694 GCA_964405735.1 uncultured Saprospiraceae bacterium
AGCACTGGATCTACGATGAAAGTCACTTCGAATTGTCTCATTGCGAAATGGTTAATTAAATTTTGGGTCGCAAAGGTAATAAAGATTTATGAAACTGTTTGGGTGACTTTAATATCAATATTGCTGCAGAGTCACCCCCTCAGTTGTACCTTAAACCGAAGCCGTGGCCAAAAAAAAATCCGTATTATTTTCCAAAGCCCTGATATTCAATATACTATAACAAGGTAACCAGAGGGCCGAGCCCCTATTCAATATTTGACCATCCTGTGTTTGGCAACTTCCTGATTGAATCAAAAGTATCGAAGCCGTATTGAACTGGATGGTTTTGAGCGTCCCGGCGGCGATTTTGAAATGTTTGATCAGGAAATCTGGGACGGGAGGAGAAAAAACCAACTCATCATCCATAAGATAGACAGGCTTTAATACCTGCTGCCCGGATCGGGAGGTTTCGGCGTGTTTCAACAACTCCCTGACATCGACATGTTTGTAGGTCAGCCCCCCGCGCAGGACATTGTCGGAATTGGACATGAGTTCCACATTCTGTCCTTCCAGGTAGGCATGGAGCACTCCCGGGGCCTGGTATCCTGCCTGCCCCGGGTGTAGATATTGTACATGCAGGAGGAGCATGACCAGTAAACCTCGGTCAAACTGGCCTTCCTTCGGAGGGTAGGTTTCAAGAGCACGGGCCAGCCAAAAGCCGATATCCTGCTTATTGCCTGATTGGCCGGAATCCAGCCTGGAAGCCATTTGTAAGCAACTTGCATTTACTGTTTCCTGGTCCAGCGTAAAAAACAGGGTCAATAAACCCTTCCAGTCCTGTCCATGGGTCCTGGTTGCCAGGTCAGGAATATAAAGTTGTATCCGGTGATGGATTTGTTCAAGCGGTTCGAAACCCTGCAGCATCCAGAAATCAGAGAGCGCAAGGAGTAATTCGGGTTTATGATTGTCATCCTTGTAGTTCCGATGAGGGGCATTCAGCGGTATAACCAGGTTATTTTCCTCTGCAAATCCTATTTCAGCTCCCTTTTTATTCGGATGGAGCTGGATGGAAAGCATTTCCCGGACATCCAAAATTTTCAGGAGGAAGGGCAGCCGGGGGCCATAGGTGGATACCGATTCGGCACCCAACTCGTTCTGGGGATCGGTATCGATACGGTCTTTCAGAGAGGTTCGGTCGTGACCGGTAACAATAAAGGAGGGATGATTGGGGTGGGCTCCATACCAGGCTTCTGCAAAAGGTTTTTTATCCGGGTTGTCCAGACCCATCCAATGAGGGATGTAGGAATACCCACCCCAGGAATAATGCTGTATGTTAGGCTCCAGCCGCAAGAATGAATACATCAGGAATGCCGCATTTTTTTATAGGCATTGATCAGCCCCCTGGTTGATGCATCGTGTTTTTCTACGGGCTGGTCCGAATCCAGTTCAACGAGGATTTGGGTGGCCAGTTTTTTACCAAGTTCCACCCCAAACTGGTCAAAGGAAAAGATATTCCAGATCCATCCTTGTGTGAAAATTTTGTGCTCGTATATGGCAATCAGGCTGCCCAGGGTATGCGGGCTGAGCTTTTTGATCAGGATGGAATTGGTGGGACGGTTGCCTTCAAAAACCCGGAAGGGAGCCAGGCGCTCCATCTCGGCAGGAGCCAGCCCTGCCTTTTGCATCTCCTGTTTTACTTCTTCCAGGGATTTGCCATTCAGGAGGGCTTCGGTCTGTGCGAAAAAATTGGCCATCAATTTGGGATGGTGGTCCGATAGCGGGTTGTGTGACTGGGCCATTGCGATAAAATCACAGGGGATCATTTTGGTGCCCTGGTGGATCAACTGATAAAAAGCGTGCTGGCCATTGGTACCGGGTTCTCCCCAGATGATGCCCCCCGTCTGGTAATCGATCGTATGGCCGTTTCGGTCCACCCCTTTGCCGTTGCTTTCCATATTGCCCTGCTGGAAATAAGCCGGGAAACGATGGAGGTATTGGTCATAGGGCAGGATCGCCTCGGATTCGGCCTGGTAAAAATTATTGTACCAGATGCCGATCAGGGCGAGCAATACCGGGATATTTCTTTCAAACGGAGTATAACGGAAATGCTGATCCATGGCGTGGAAGCCTTCGAGCAATTCCCTGAAGCGGTCAAAACCAATGGTGCAGGCTATAGGCAGACCGATGGCTGAAGTCAGGGAGTAACGGCCGCCGACCCAGTCCCAGAAAGGAAACATGTTTTCCAGGGAAATTCCAAAACCGGCTACTGCTTCGGCATTGGTCGATACCGCCACAAAATGTTTGGCGATATGGGCTTCCCCGGCCTGGTGAACAAACCATTGCCTTGCGCTCAAAGCATTGGTCATGGTCTCCTGTGTCGTAAACGTTTTGGAGGAAATGATAAAAAGCGTGGAGGCAGGCTTTATTTTTTTAAAAACCTGGTAGATATGGCTGCCGTCCACATTCGATACAAAATGCGGTGTGATGCCCCGGTCCCAATAGGGTTTGAGCGCTTCGGTCACCATCACCGCGCCAAGGTCGGATCCGCCGATACCAATATTCACCACATCGGTGATCGGAGAACCATCGTATCCGGTCCATTGGCCATGGTGTAGTTTTTCGCAAAAAGCCTGCATTTGGCTGAGTACTTTATACACCTCGGGCATCACGTTCTCCCCATCGACAAAGACCGGTGTACCGGAAATGTTCCGCAGGGCGGTATGCAGGACGGCGCGGCCTTCGGTCTTGTTGATTTTTTCACCGGTAAACATGGATTCGATGCCTTCAGCCAGATGGCATTCCCTGGCCAGATCCTGGAGGAGTGACAGGGTGGTCTCGTTGATCCTGTTTTTGGAAAAATCCACCAGGAAATCACCCCAATGGATGCTGAATTTTTCGAAGCGATTGGGGTCCCCGGCAAACTGATCCTTCATGCGGATATCCCGGGTATCCCTGAAATGATCTCTAAGTTTGGCCCAGGCCTGGGTTTTTGTTGGGTTGATGGCGTCAATCATATTTTAGTTTACTGAGTGGGGCAAAAGTAATAAGTTAGACGGCGATAATGTCCAGGAATCAACAAACCGGCAAGCAAGGGGAGGACCTGGCGGCCCGGCACCTGGAAGGGGCCGGGTACGAGATCCTCGAACGCAACTGGCGCTTCAGCCGGGCTGAGGTGGATATTATCTGCAGGAAGGATCAAATCCTGGTTTTTGTGGAGGTCAAGACGAGAAGTTATACGTATTTCGGGGAGCCTTCGGAGTTTGTCCGGGCTAAAAAAGAGCGGCTGATCATGGATGCGGCCAATGCTTATATGGCCTCCATCGGCTACGAATGGCAATTCCGATTTGACATCATCAGCATCTTGCTGTCTCCTGAGGGCGGGCACCGGCTGGAGCATGTGGAGGACGCCTTTTTTCCGGGTTGGTAGCATTATTTCCCGGGAATCCTTATATTTGCGCTCCAAATTTCGACAAACGATGAAAAAAGATATTCACCCTTCCAATTACCGTATGGTGGTATTCAAGGACTTCTCAGCGGACGAAGCCTTCCTCAGCCGTAGTTGCACGCCCACCAAAGACACGATTGTATGGAACGACGGCAAGGAATATCCGCTGATCAAGCTGGAGATTTCCAACAAATCTCATCCCTTTTTCACCGGCAAGATGAAATTTGTGGATACCGCAGGAAGGATCGACAAGTTTAATAAGAAATTCAAGAAAGCTTAAAGTTTCAGGGGCAAGGGATACCAATTTAAAGCCTGCCGGTCGGGTTTTATTTCTTGGTTTTTGGATTTTTGACGAAGCCGGAACCCACATCGCCAGGAATGGTTTACCAATACACTAGTTTGATGCTGATCAGGTAATTCGGGTCAAGCGGTTATATTAATTTCCCAACCAAGGGAAGGTTGCTTTCATTTTTGTACCTTCGGTTAATAAAGTGTATCTCACGAATGACCGAGCCGGACCTCCTTACTGACAACCATCCGGAACAAGTGGTATGTACCGATGGGCCCGATTGTCAAGGCGGTCAGTTCATTGCTTATCAGATCACGGTCTGATGGAAGAATATCCTATTGTACCGGGAAGAGGCGTGGTTACGGAAACAGCAAAACAATTGAGGCTTGCTTACCTTAATGATCTGGGATTTGACACCCATTTTATTTCCAATTCAAACTTTGATCCAAAAGAAATCAATAAAAATATTGAATCGTATATCGGTTCTGTGGAAATTCCCCTTGGATTGGCAGGGCCCCTCCTTTTTTTGCAAAACGGTTCAAGTGAAATGGTATATGCTGCGGCCGGTACCCTCGAAGGGGCTTTGCTGGCAAGCATGAACAGAGGAGCAAAAGCGATAAGCATAAGTGGTGGATTCTCAGCAGAAGTCATTCATCAAAAGATGATTCGCTGCCCCTTATTTATTTTTAATAATCTGGCAGAAAGCGTTTTATTCAAAAAATGGATTGAAACCAATTTCAAAAGAATAAAACAAATCGCTGAGAACTATTCAAATCATGCCAAACTTCAGTCGATTATTCCGGTAATTACCGGCAAATCGGTCCATCTTAAGTTTATTTATACGACTGCAGATGCGTCGGGCCAAAACATGACCACAACATGCACCTGGCATGCTGTTTTATGGATCAATGAACATTTTACGGAGGAGTGCAAGGTGACTCCTGTGAATTCAGTAATTGAAGGGAACGGCAGTTCTGATAAAAAAGTCTCTCATGCTTCCATGAACCTGGGAAGGGGTATTCAGGTAATAGCAGAATGTAATTTATCGGATCGGGTTATTGAAAATGTACTGAGAACCAATGCAAAGGATTATATTGAATGTTTTAATCAGTCCATGGCCATTTGCAGATTGGATGGTATGGTAGGATACAATATCAATGTGGCAAATACCATTGCCTCGATTTTTGTTGCTACCGGTCAGGACCTTGCAAGTATACATGAATCCGGGCTGGGTATTTTAAATGTGGAAAAATCCAAAGAGGGTCTTTATTTCTGTCTGATTCTGCCTTCGCTGGTGATTGGAACCGTTGGCGGCGGCACTCATTTGCCCAAACAACAGGAGGCGCTGGGCATCATGTCCTGTGCGGGTCAGGACAAAGTATTTCGTTTTGCCCAGATTATTGCTGGCTTTTCCCTCGCTTTGGAAATTTCCACCTTTGCCGCGATCGTGGGAGGTCAATTTGCAAAAGCGCACGAAAAAATGGGGAGAAACAAACCAATCCATTGGCTCACAAAATCAGAAATTGACAGGGAGTTCATCACTGCCTGTATGAATGGATTTCTGGACGGTGAACGCGTGCTGAGCGTTGAGATTGCTAACAGCACCATTGTAGAAAATGGGATCATCATTGATCTTGCCCAGCGTGTAAATAATAAACTGACAGGCTTTCTGCCTTTGGAGATTGCATTGCAGGATAAATTAAACGGAAATCAGATAAAACGCATTCTTCTGAAAAGCAAGCCATTGGATATTGAAGTAATCAAAGGCCTGCATTTAATGGCGTCTGCCATTGATCCAATCCTTTCAAATCTCATATCCCAAAATTTTGAGGAACTGGAATATAAAAATTGTCATCTTAAAGAAATCTGTATTTATGAATTTTTGAATCTCCATCGGAATAAAAGCACCCCAGCCTATTTCGGTAAACACATCGATGCAAGCCGGGAAATATATTTATTCCTTATGGAACTGCTGGATTATGAGACCCTGACCATTATTCATTCGGAAAATGAGCCATTGAAATGGGATCAGCAAGCCATAAAATCAGTCATTCATTCCATGCATGAAATACATGACTTGCTTATGGACGGAATGACTAAAAAGGCGTTAACGGACATCCCCGAGTTCCGACCCTGGCAAGCCCTGGACTTATATCACAAAATGGCCATGCTCATCATCACACAATTCCAGGAAACCGATTTGAATGAATTCACGCCCAGACTGTTGACGTATCTGGAAGAACTTAAAAAGGAACATGATAAAATAACAATCAAAAAAACAATTGTTCATAACGACTTTAATCCGCGCAATGTGGCCATGCGGAAAGATAATAGAACTTGCATCTATGACTGGGAACTTGCTGTTGTTAATTTTCCTCAAAGGGACATTGCCGAATTTCTCAGTTTTGCCCTAAAGGATCAATTTGATGTGGAAGAGTTTGAGGGGTATATTCACTTTCATTACTCCCTTCAGGACAATAAATATAGCCAGGCACAATGGAGGCAAGCCTATATTTATTCGTTGAAAGAGTATCTGGTAACCCGGGTCTCCTTTTATTTAACAGGAAAAATATTGATGGAGTTTGAGTTTGCACACCGGATCTTCCTGAATACAATACGCATGATCGATATTCTCGATTTGCGAATGGATACCGAAAAGCATGAATAATATCCTCACCATTGTTATTTTGCCTTTGGTTTTTTCCAATATCATCCACATGCTGGTGGTTAAATATGAATTATTTTCTTTTTTAAAAATTCCTCTTTCCCCGGATTTATTCGGAAGCAATAAAACCTGGCGAGGATTTATACTGCTGCCTTTGTTGAATGGCATTTTTCTCCTGATCATGAGTCATTTTATGGATTTTCCATATGGCATACCTCCCATGATTATAGGCTGGGTTTTTGGATTGGCTTATATGCTTTTTGAATTGCCCAATTCCTGGCTAAAAAGGCGTCTCGGTATTCAACCAGGAAGTCAGGCACTCAAAAAGAGATGGATTTTTATACTTATGGATAAAGCGGATTCAAGTTTTGGAGTCTCATTGGCGGCGTATGGTCTTCTGAATTTAAAGTTTATGGAAACCATTTATTTGTTTTTGATTTCATGCACCGCCCATTTTATTTTTTCGTTCCTTTTGGTGATGCTTAGAATTAAAAAGGCATTTTAACTACATGCGGAAATTAATAGATATAGGGAATAAGTTTATTACTATTCTGCTTGTACGAGGTGTATTCTTGACCAAATTGGGACGTCAAAACGGCTTCTTCCGTTATAATTCGTTTAAATACAGCAAAAACGGGAAGGATAAGCAGTATTAATAAACATATCCAGTTCTGCATGATTAACCCTAATCCTGAATAGTACAAAATCAAGGCGCTGTAACTCGGATGCCTTATATATTTGAATAAGCCATTGGTTATTAAGGAGTGTCCTTTTATGATGGATACTTTGACGGTAAATGCTGCACCCATGCTCACCACCACCATCCATCGCAATATCAACCCGGTAATTACAAAAAGGTGTCCGAAATAAATTATAAAAACAGGATATTTTACGCGTCCACACTCAGAAAAATACAGAAGAATGCTTGAAATTAAAGCAATTAGAATCAGTGTTCTCAATAAGAAAAGGGTTCCATGATCTTGAACAGAAACGGTTTGGCCACGTTCGCTTTTTTTAAATATGTTAATGCATATTCCGGAAAGTGAAATCAAACTCACGGCTATAAGTACGGGTAGATTCGGTTTTTCCATTAGACCGCGGTATTTTACTTTATGAATATAATCCAATATTGTTATCCGTTTAAAGTATTGTGGGTTTTACTGTTTTAAAGGCAAAAGATATCTGTATTTTAATTAGATTTGGACAATATGAAGTATAGAATACCGCTCAACCTTCCCAATATCCTTTCTTTATACCGCTTGTGCTCCTTCCCATTTATCTTAATTATTGCATGGAAGGGGAATGAGGGGCTTTTTGTTTTGTTGCTTTGCATAAATCTCATTACAGACATTTTAGACGGTCTGATCGCCAGGGTTTTTAATCTGATGACCGAGATGGGTGCAAAAATCGATTCCCTTGCGGATGTGGGTACCTATATCCTTGCCTTTCTTGGGATAGGGCTATTTAAGTGGGAGGAATTTCAGCCGCACTTGTTTTCCTTTTTATTGTTCATAAGTTTATTCCTTGTCTGTAATGTCCTTTCACTCATAAAATTTGGCCGATTTCCAAGCCTGCACCTCTATTCCTGGAAGATCGGTGGTTATATACAAGGCCTATTCTTTTTTATCCTCTTTGTATTTGAATTTTATACCCCATTATATTTTTTTATGATCACCTGGGGAATCCTTTCCTTTATTGAGCATTTAATGGTTCAGTTTATCCTCCCGGAGATGCGCTCGAATTCGAAAGGCATCTATTGGGTACTCAAAGAAAGGGGTTCTATTGCCAGAAAGTAAATAATCGGAATATAATTGGAAAATGTCAATTACGTACTTCTAACCGACCAGAAGTTTAATGAATCAGAATAAAGCATGTAAAACGTGCATTCTATTTTCTATAGGGTGTTAAAATAAAAGGAGTTGTGGAAATCACACAACTCCTTAATAATCAGTGGAGAATAAGGGAGTCGAACCCTTGACCCCCTGCTTGCAAAGCAGAAAATATCATTTTTTGATCTTACTCTTTTTATCCTGATTTCCTTACTACCACGCTGAAAAGCCCTAATTTCATTGGCTTTTACGACTATCGTTATTTATGGAATATCTGCCTATGTTTTGGCAAATTTTTTGGCAAATCGTTAAGATGACCCGAAATTTGCCAAAAAAGCATAAAGGACATGAACGAAACCCGGCCGAAGGTCGACCTTACTTTAGACGGAAGGCGGCCAAAAAATGATGGTACATTTCCTGTTAAACTTTACATCTACGATCCAGCAACAACCAAGTCAAAACGGTATTCTACGACCTTCTCCTTTGTTCCGGAGGAGTTTAATAGTATCTGGTTGACCAAGAGGCCCCGGGCAATCTACCATGCCATCAGGGAGCAATTGGATGCCATTATTTCAAAAGCGGAAAGCGACCTGGAAGGAATCCACCCATTCAGTTTTGAAGCCTATGAGGCCAAGTTGTTCCGGCCATCGGCGGAGGGACAAAATGTTTTCTGGCATTACGACGATCGCATCCGAAACCTTAAAGAACTGAAACAGATCGGCAATGCATCCTGGTATGAATGTTCCAAAAAGTCTCTGCAACGATTTCTGGAGCATCAGAAAGACCGAAATATCGACAGGCTGACCTTTGACCGCATTTCGCCTAAATGGCTCCGGCAATACGAATTTTTCATGCAGGAGTCCGGCAAGTCCAAAACCACGATCGCCATGTATCTAAGGGCCCTCCGGGCCATCTTTGTCGATGCGATCAAAACTGGGTATATCGACAGGTCCCAGCACCCTTTCGGAGAGGGCAAATATGAATTGAAGGAAGGCGGCAAAGTAAAAAAGGCCCTAACCAGGGAGGAACTGAAATTATTGTACACCAGCGAACCTGCCAACCCGGAACAGCAGAAAGCGAAGGACTTTTGGTTTTTCTCTTACCTGTGCAATGGAATGAATGTAAAGGATATTATCAACCTCCGGTATGGACAGGTCGGCAAAGACAGTTTTGTATTTGAAAGAATCAAAACCAAAAACACCAACCGGCAGAACCAACCAATCCAGGTATTTCTTAACGATCATGTCCGGTATGTAATTCAGCAATACGGCAACCCGGCAACTGGCCGCCCAAACCAACTGGTTTTCCCAAGCCTATCGGAAACGGACAGCGCGGAACGGCAACACAGCAAAACTCATGCTTTCACCCGGTTTATCAACCAGCATATAAAAAAACTGGCATTGGCCAACGGTATCACCGGAGAGATCAGCACCTATTTTGCCCGCCATAGCTTCGCGACCGGATTAATCCGCAACGGTAAGCCGATTGCCTTCGTCCAGGAAGCCCTGGGCCATGCCTCCAGCAAGACCACCCAAAACTATATCGCTGGATTTCTGCATGATGAAAAGAAGGAAACTTCCGAAGCTACCTACCAGGATTTGATTTCTTAACTTTAGGGGAAAGTATAAAGGACATGATTAACGATTATCAGATGGGTACTTATAATGACGTCCTCGACAAACTCATGGACGCTAAAAATCCCGAACTGATGCTCAGAGAATTAATTGCTGAACGAGGGACGCCGTTTATCACAGAGGACATGATTTTCTTGATCGAGATGAGAGAAGGTAAAGAAGATGCTCGAATGAACAATATTTTATTGGCGAATCCGGAACTTGAATTATCCAATTTCCCATCATACCATAAAAGAAAGGATAGATTGACATTGATTCAAGAGTTATTCGAAAAGATAGGAACCGAAACTCTGGATATGATAGGTCGGCGAAAACCAAGTCTGGAAAAAGACAGCCCTTATAAAAAAGAAAACCCCACCATCCCAAAACCTAAAGGCAGAATAAAAACAATACACCATGTATTAGCGTATTATTTCAATTGCTCCGTAATGGGGAAATCTTTACCTGAAGCATCTGAAAAGACAAAGTTAGAAGGTATTTGGGCAGAGAAAAAGGCAAGAAAGCCGGATGATCCTGATTATAAATGGGCCCCGAATTCATTTTATAAAAACTACTGCAAAATAACAGTCAACGACTTAAATTCTAAAAAAGCGCTCAACGAAAAAGCGGGGAAGAATTGGGGCGAAATAGTAATATATCTTTCTGAATATCCCGATGAAGTTCGTAACTATTTGAAAGACAAGAAACTAATATAAGGCGAAACTGGGGGCGGAAAAAAGGGCAGCGCCCCGAAAATGCCCCGATTAGCATTGCATCATATAAATTTTTAAATATGATGCATAATCTAATTCTAAGCCCGATCGATCCGGATTATCTGATCGAAACAATTTCTACACGAGCAGCGGACCGCGTC
>CAYOPD010000137.1:0-10681 GCA_964405735.1 uncultured Saprospiraceae bacterium
AGCAATCAGCAATCAGCAATCAATTGATTAATTAAATATACTATAAGGATTACATATTATTATCAAAGGAATCAATAGAAAAATAAATTAGCAGCCAGGTTCAGTAATCAGGTCTCCGGGTAAACTTAAAGCTTGGCTTCAAACGAATACTTTCCCGAACCGGATGTAAAAACAGCATGACCTCCGTCCATTTTTTCGAAGCGGAGCAATTTACTGTTTTTTATTTTTTTACCACTTTCTTTGACGGCTCCCGCCCCGGATGTCGGCACATAGATGGTAGCCGTACTGCCTACCGGAACCTCAATGTCTATTTGGAATGAGCCTTCATTTTTTTCCCAGTTTATTCCCGCCAGGCCAAAAGGAGTCTGGTTGGAATAAGAAACAAAACTGAGATCCCCTGCGGGCTGGGGTTTGAAAACAATATGGCGGTATCCGGGTTTTGATGGAACAGCCTTCATTCCTGCCAGCACCCGGTAAAACCAAATCAGGCCTCCACCAAACATAGGATGATTGTGCGAGCCCCTTTCGTTCCAATGTTCCCAGGAAGTGGTCGCCCCCTGGGTCAGCCACCAGCCATAACTGGGTTGGGTGGTCTTATTCATGGCTTCAAAGGCCAGGTCATGGAGCCCGTGTTCGGACAGGACTTCAAAAAAGAACTGAGTCCCGAATATTCCCGTATCCAGGTGGCCACCGTTGGCCAGGATATCTGCTTTTAAGGCGGCAAGGACCCTCTGGTATTGATCGGGGGGCAGGCCCATTTTTAAGGCAAAAATGTTCCCACCATAAGGGCCATAAGTCCCTTTTTCTTTATTGTAATATTTATTCCGGAATGCAGTACTTGTTTTTTCCGCCAATGCATGGTATTCCGCAGCTTCACTGTTTTTTCCCAGGGCTTCCGCAGCTTTTGCCGTTAAATCGGCACACCTCCAGAGATAAAATGTGTGGACCATATCATTGGGAGGCAACTGGAAAGGCTGCGCCCAGTCTCCAAGATTCAACCATTGATTTGGTTTGGCAGGATCGGGAGCCTGGGAGTGCATGATCCCTTCCTGATTCGTCCAGGTAAGCATGTACCGGATATATCCCTTCATGCCTACATAATTTTCCTTCAGCATGTCGAGGTCGCCATAATGCAGGTAGAATTCCCAGGGCATGATGTTTATCGCGGCCCCCCAGGCTACTCCCCCGCCACAACCGGGTTGCCAGGGGCCGCAATTGGGGACATAACCTGTTTCCCGGTTTTGTGCGCCCAGGATATCCTGGATCCACTTGGTATAAAAAGCGCCGGCGTCAAAATGATGCATGACCGTCACACAGGCTACCTGGCCATCGCCCGTATAAGGCGAGCGTTCCCGGTGGGGACAATCGCTGGCAATGCCCCCATGCATATTGTCGGTCTGGCTCCGCCACCAGATATTATGGATCTCATTGAACAGCTTCTTGGAGGTTTCGAATTTACCGGTGGTTTTTACATCTGAGTAAACCGCTTCTGCCAGCAGGTTTTCAGGCTTTAAGGGGCCGGGCCAATTTGATATCACTACCTCCCTGAATACAAACCAGGTAAACCGGGCGGCATAAGATTCCGTCCCGACTCCTTTTAAAGTATAGGAATTGGTGCCCATGTATGATTCAGAAATGTATTTGATATCAATTTTCCGTCCCTGCTCCCCCCTTATATCGACCAGCCGAAGCCATCCTGAAATCTCCTGTCCAAAATCGACCTTGAATTTTCCGGGTCCCATGGGTTCAATCTTAACCGGCTTAAGTCGTTCCATGACGCGATCTGTGGGCGACATATGGGCCTTCATTTTGCCTTCGGGACTTTTCCTTATGACTACCGGCTCCCAATGGCCGTCATCAAATCCGGGACTGCTCCAGCCCGATTGTTCAAGCCTGGCGTCGTAGTGTTCCCCGTCGTAGACCAGGTCCATGACGATGGAACTTTTAGAAGCTTTCCAGCTTGGATCACTGAAGATCACCTCTTCTGTGCCATCCGTATAAGTAATATGCACCTGGCTTAAAAAACGCGGGGAGCCATAGGAATGGGTCCAGTGCATGGGCGCGTTGTAGAATCCATTGCCCAGGATGGCACCCAGTACATTATCGCCCGGCTTCAGCATGTCCCTGATATCATAGGCCAGATACATCACCCGGTAATCAAAAGTGTCTGGTATGGAGATATAGTTTTTTTCCAGTCCCGGGCGTTTTCCATAGGCCGTCACGTTGGGGACCAGGACGTCCTCGCTTACTTTTTTACCGTTCACGTAAAATTCAAAAAAGCCCAGCCCGGTGACAAAGGCGCGTGCGGAAACCACTTCCTTGTTTTGAAGTGTAAACGACTTGCGTAGGAGCGGAGCGGGTGGTGGAGAATACGGCAGTGCGGATGTATCCCCGGCGGCCCGGAAGCGAGGTTTGGGCAAGGCCTCCTCACCCTGCCAGGGAGCGCCGATCCATTGGGCCTTCCATTCACTGGGATCGAGCAAGCCCATGCTCCAGAACGCAACTTCGCTCCAGGCGGACACCTTGCCGTTTTTATCCCAGGTCCTGACATGCCACCAGCAGTCCTTTCGGGATGTCAGCGGCTTGCCCTGATAGGGTATATTGGTGGACTGGTTGGACTTCCTTTTTCCACTGGACCATAGATCGGCCTGGTTACCGGACAATTTTTCTTTTGAACTGGCCACCCGGATCTCCCAGGCGGTTTGTACCTGTCCGCGATCGCCCGGATCTGCCAAATTGATCCAGGAGAGGCGGGGATGGAGGACGTCGATTACTGGTGGGTTGTCCAGGTATTCACACCTCAGTTGGGTGGGGGAGATTTTGGCTTGGGTAAGGGAGGCTGAAAAAAAGAGGAGGGTTAGAACAATTGATTTTTTCATATTCAATTTATTGGGAACAAAAGGTTTTGAGAATGTCCAATTTATCAGTTAAAATTTGATTTGTGGTTACTAAAATATTCCTGTTTGGTTTATTGCCCGGCTTCCTTTCAATATTAAAGTTTATAAAATTTTATAGCTTGAAAATCGGCTTCCAGTCCATATTTATTTAAACCCTCCCTGCTTTTTCCAAAATTCAAGGCGGTCATATTGGACTGGCCATGGTTTTGGATTCCGGGTATCAGTGAATTTGGGATGTAATTCAATAATCTGTATAAGACCCCTTTCTGAAATGAAGACACTTAGATAAGCTTTGGAAAATTTCAATAAACGCGGTAATTAAAAGTTATTCAGCATACATACCGGGAGTTATTGCTATTTGGTTTTATTCGAGCCGCGAATCATTTCCTAATGCAGGCCAATTAAAACCTGTCGTGAAATAGAAAACTCCTTTAATTTTACGAACGTACTCCAATGATAAAGTGCTTCGTAAATGAGAAGAAGGATCGGATGTTGATCCGAAAACTTCCTTAACCTGATAAACACGGCAACCATTTTATAAACCATGACAGCATCACCAACTTCAATAAGCAGGCGGTCTTTTCTGAAAACCTCCTCAATAGCCGGAGGCGGGCTGATGATCAGTTTTGGATGGATTCCAATTGTTGCGGAAAAGAGGACGGCTTCCATTAGTGGAGACAACGGCCTCACCGTCATCAATGGTTATTTAAAAATAGCTGCGAATGGAGTGGTCACCATCATGTCTCCCAATCCGGAAGGCGGGCAAAACGTAAAAACGTCCATGCCCATGATCGTGGCCGAGGAGCTTGACGTGGACTGGAAGGATGTAATCGTGGAACAGGCAAACCTGGACACGAAATTTTATTCCCGGCAATTTATTGGCGGAAGCCAGGCGATAAGGCAGAGCTGGAAAACTTTGAGAACCGCAGGGGCTTCCGCACGCCAAATGCTTTGCACCGCCGCCGCCCAGTCCTGGCAGGTGCCGGTCGGGGAGATCACCACCGAAAAGGGCGTCATTCACCACAAAGGCAGTGGAAAGTCGGCTTCGTACGGCGCAATGGCCTCTGCAGCTGCCGGAATTGAATTGCCCAAGGAAGTGAAACTCAAAGAAAGAAAGGATTTTGGAATCATCGGAACATCCAGGAAAAATGTCGATGGACTGAAAATAGTCACCGGACAAGCTCTTTATGGTATGGATACCAGGCGAGAGGGCATGCTCATCGCCATGATCCTGCATCCGCCCGCCTTTGGCATGAAACTAAAATCGCTGAACGATGCAAGCGTAAAAACGATGCCGGGCATCAAGGAAGTCTTTGTGGTCAAATCCATGAACGACGACTATGAAAGGCAATTTTTTGATACCTGTACCTTCCCTGAAGTCGTAGCGATTGTCGGCAACACCACCTGGGAGGTGATGAATGCAAAAAAAGCTTTGAAGGTGGAGTGGGAACCCTTTGCCGATTACACCATTAAACGAAACGCGTTCGGTCAGAAGCAAACAGTAACCGTTCCTGGTGGACTGGAAAGCACTGAAAATCACAGTGCTTCGTTAAAGGAGTTTATGGATCAGCCTGCTACGGTTGTTCGGAAAGACGGCAACCCGGAGGAGGTTTTTAAGAACGCTGCACGCATCATCGAAAGGACCTTCAACGGCCCGTTTCTGGCGCACAACTGCATGGAACCAATGAATTTTTTTGCTGATGTTACAGCAGAAAAAGCGTTGTTGATCGGGCCACTCCAGAAACCCGAACTGACGGAACAAACATTATCGGCAAGGCTGGGCATTCCATTGGATAAAATTGAAATTGAGATGACTCGCCTCGGCGGCGGATTTGGACGCAGGTCTTACGCCCACTGGCTATTGGAGGCCGCGTTGATTTCGCAAAAATCAGGTGCTCCGGTGAAACTGATTTACACCCGTGAAGACGATATGACTTCCGGCATCTACCGGCCCGCCTATTCCGTAAAATACCGCGCCGCCCTGGACCGGAATAATAATTTGATAGCCTTCCATGTCAAAGCGGGAGGAATTCCGGAAAGCCCTCTTGAGGCAAACCGCTTCCCTGCTGGTGCCGTGGACCACTATCTTGCGGAAGAATTTACAATAGGATCAAACCTTACCACCGGATCGTTCCGTGCTCCAAGATCAAACTTTATAGCGGCTGCCGAGCAATCGTTTCTGGATGAAGTGGCCGAGGCTTGTAAAAAAGATCCTTTTGATTTCAGGCTTGGACTCCTGGATCGGGCTATAAAAAATCCTGTTGGCACGCGCAACGATTACGATGCAAACCGGTATGCAGGTGTTTTGAAACTCGCCAGGGAAAAATCGGAATGGGGCAAGAAAATTTCGAAGACGCATCGCGGAGTTTCTGCCTATTTCTGTCATAATTCATACGTTGCTCAGGTGCTCGATCTGCAAATGATAAAAGGCCAGCCCGTGGTCAAAAGAGTATGTTGTGCCGTAGACTGCGGCATTGTAGTCAATCCCGATGCCGCAACCAACCTGGCAGAAGGGGCCATTGTGGATGCGGTAGGCACCGCGATGTATGGGGGACTTACCTTTAAAGAAGGCGTACCCGATCAGAATAACTTTCATCAGTACCGGATGATCCGTCACTCTGAGGCGCCAAAGGCGATAGATGTTCATTTTGTGCAAAACGATATGGATCCAACCGGAATGGGAGAACCCACCTACCCCCCGACTTTCGGAGCCCTTGCCAATGCCTTATATAAGGCGACCGGGAAACGGATTTGCAATCAACCGTTCGTATCTGAACTCTCTAACAACAGGTCATGAGACAACAACCAGAAGTAAGCTAAGTCAGTTCACGGACATTTTTATTCCTTTTTTGAACCGGCAATCTTGTTCTCAATATGACTGATCAGCGATTTCATCTCTTTCTCAGGACTGAAGTCCAATAATTTCAGATCCTCCACCACGGAAGCGGTATGACCGGGCGGCATATAAAAAACATCCCCGGCAGTTAACAATACTTCTTTGCCATCGTCGTATTTGAGGCGCAAAGAGCCTTTTAGAATATAACCCCAATGCGGAACCTGGCAACTGTTGTTTTTCAGTCCTTCAAGCAAGGGTGCAAAATCGGTTCCGGCAGGCAATTCATTGATCGCAATCGTCATGCCGCCCCAGCCGTTGAGGTGGTTAATGGCCATGTTTTTGGGGAAATTTTCGATTGAGAGGTGTTGTTCGTGATTGGCTTCCGGTTTACCGGCCTTTTCTTTTGAGGCAGCATTCTGAGCTGAACTTTTCGCCGATACAAATAGAAACAGGATGACAACAAAAGCATTCAACATTCTTTTCATAACGAATTGGTTTAAGGATTAAAAATGGGATTCAAGTTATAAAGCTATTGAAAGACAATAAGTTAACCATTGTTGCACCTTGTAGCACTATTGTTGTATTTATAGTTTTTTTGTGGAATCGGCCCCATCCACAGGCCTGACCAAATCCCTAAAAGGCATATAATCCAACAAGGATAGTAAAAAGATATCTCTGTCGAAGTCCCAGGAATGACAAAGCTGCCCCTGGTCAAGGGCATTCTGGATCAGGGTGATCGCATACTCCTTTTTATCAAGCAATGCATAAATTCTTGCCTTGAGATAATCCTTATGATATTGAAACTCATGCCTGCGCCAATATATCCGTGGCAGCGAATCGTATTTGGCGAAGATGTTCAATGCAGTGCCTTCATTTCCCATAGCTGCCTCTACCAGCGCCAGGTAAATCAGCAGTTCGTCATTTGCCGGATTTTTTTTCAACTCTTTTACGAGGTGGCTTTTTGTTTTTGGATAATCACCCGAGAGGTATAAGGCGTCAATCATATCATATTTGTAAGCTTTCTGTCCCGGAATGTGGGCAAAATAAGTAACCGCCTTCGAGGCAAAATACCGGGCTGTTGTATTGTGGCGCGCCAATTGATATTCGTAAGCTGCTGCGGTATAATATTCCGCAAATACTTTTTTTTCGTCCACGTCAAATCTGGCGGTAAGGTACTTCATCTTCTCCCCGGCAATATCCTCAATTAAGGCTTCCAGTTCCTGGCTTGTTTTTCCAAGCCTGACCTGAACGTGAATTAACAGGTGAGGGATGGCCAGGCTATAATTGTTCAGGGGAATGGACTGCAGGTAGTCCATGGCATCCTGGTACCGGCCGAGCATGGCCAGGGATTCGGTATAATTCCAGACTTTATAATAGTGCCACATGCCCCATTCATTGTTGGGTAAGGGATCCTTTATCTGGTCAAGCACCTGGATAGCCAAACGCGGCATAAATTGTGATTTGGCATTGTGCCCGGCAAATAAATTGAAAAAGTAATCCCCGGGGTATTTTTCCAGATTCTGAAGTGCTATTCGTAACGATTCTTTGTAATGAAGATTGCAGAGATTATACATCATGTCATATACATCTTTCTCATAGGTTGTAATGGTTGGTATCGCAGCAATTTGCTGAAGTAAACTGTCTAATTTCTTTCCCTGGTAATACCACACCAGAAAGATGCGCGGCATTACAAAATCCGGTTCCAACGCGGCAGCTTTTTCCAAATAATAAAGTGATTCCGGTGTAGCCAGACCAACCGTCATTTGATGCAATCCGGTAAGAAAGGCCTGGTAGGATTCATAATTGGGAGGTTTGCGTTTACCCAGTTTCACCTCATCGAGGTTGGTGATGAGCCCTGCAAATTTTAATCGGAGGTCTTCAATGACATTCATCACACTGTCCACGGAGCTGTGCTTGGGCGGCAAATGATAAATGGTTTGAAGGGAACCGGCATCCACAAAGCTGGCGTCAAAATAAACCTGGCCATCCTTCATGTAATAATTCCCGTTAATAAAATAGTGGGCGCCAACCAATTCACGGAATGTTGGTCTTCCCTGCGGATCTCCTGGTAAAATCCCGATATAGGATTGATACTGTTTTACGGTAAAATAGGGAATGGTTTGTACGGTGGTTAATTCCGCGAGCTGCCCGGAAATCCAGCTGCTGGCCATGTCGCCTATGCCGTTTAAAGACGAATCTCCCGTATGATTGGTGAAGGGCAAAACGGCTATGCGATTGTTCCCTTCCATGTTAATTTTAACTATGCTTTCTTGTCCCCCAAAAATGTAAATGAGAGAAAGCGGCAATACAAGAAGAAGAGAGGCGGTTAATAACCCTAGTTTTGAACGCCCGGGTTTTATTTCCTGTTGGTTAAATTCGAATACGGTTCCGTTCTTCAGCAACTCTTCCTTAATTTCAGGCACCTGGTAAAAGGAAAGAAGCGGGGTTTTAGTCAACGGAATCATATCGCCGCTCTTTTTTATTTCTCCGGGCGGTATGCCGGTTTCTTCCCTGAAACATTTATTAAAGTAAGAGGGATCACCGAAGCCTACCTTATAACTGATCTCTGAAACGGAAAGGCTGCCTTCGAGGAGGTAACCATAAGCTTTAAGTATCCGGATATAACGAATAAATTTACCGGTGGAAAGGGAGGTAAACTGCTTGATCTTCCTATGTGTTTGTTCGCGGCTCAGGCTTAGATTTTCAGCCAGCTCGGTTCCGGAAAATGATTCTTCTTCCAGATGACTTAATACAATTCCAGTTGCCTTTTTAATAAAGGCAGAATTAATGGAGGAGTCTTTTCGGGGTGAAAAATAATTGTCCATCCAGCCAAATTCTCAAGCTAAGCGCAAGTTAATGATAAGAAAGATGCTGTTTTAATTTTGCGCGGGTTATTTAGGTTTATATAGCGATCCGGTAATTTTATTGCTTTACCTTTAAATACTATACTGTTTCACCATGTACCTGTTCCTCCACTTCCTGATCTCGACCCTGATCCCCTTGCAGTCCCGTTTTCTTTCCCCTCAGGCAATCCACTCCCTGAACCGTTGCCGATCCATCCAATTCGAAGTAGAACCCCCCACTCTGGTTTGCGCAGGTTTTGAATGGTGCATCGCGGGGGATATAAACCGCAACGCCTCTGTGGAAGTCAGTTACCGTAAAAAAGGAGACCATGAATGGAATACGGCCATGCCCCTGCTCCGGATAGGAGGGGAAAGGGTTTATGGGCATGAGCAGCGGTGGGAATATATTGTGCCGGCTAAATTTGCCGGCAGCATTTTTAATCTTCAGCCGGCTACCCTCTACGAATGCCGGTTCCTCCTGTCTGATCCGGACGGAATTGAAGGAGATGCCGAACACCAGGTCACCGTCCAGACCCGGCCGGAACCCCAACCCTATCCGCATAGCCAGGTCTACCATGTGTATCCTCCGGGCCATACCGGGCCCAAAGAACGTCCAGCTTTTACCGGGTTAAATGAAGCTTATTATGGGATTGGTAACACCGGTGACTGGTGGAATGTACCAGAAGCCAGAGTCCGCCCAGGCGACATCATCCTTGTCCATGCAGGACTGTACAAAGGCAATCGACTGCGTTATGCCGATGCCCTGGCCCTGGATTTCCACGGAGCCTATGTTTTTACCCAAAAAGGTACAGCCGATAAACCGATTACGATCAAAGCCGCTGGTGATGGTGAAGCTGTATTCGACGGGGACGGAGCCTATCGCCTTTTTGATCTGATGGCTGCGGACTACCATTATTTCGAAGGACTCACTATCCGGAATACGGATATTGCCTTTTACGCAGGCCTTAAAAAAGTGATGGGTTGCAGCGGCCTGACGGTAAAAAACTGCAGGATCCATGATGTAGGCATTGCGGTGGTCAGTTATAGCGCGGATTCCAGGGATTTTTATATTGCCGACAATATCCTGACCGGCCGCCACGACCCCGATACCCTGGTGGGTTGGTACGGCTTCGAAAATCCCGCCCCGCTGACCTCCTATTATGCCATAAAGGTATATGGGCGGGGACATGTGGTTTGCCATAATGCGATCTCCTTTTTTCACGACGGGGTCTGCATAGATACTCATGGTTTACCTGAGGACGGAAAACCCTGCGTATCGATCGATATCTACCGCAACGATATATTCAACATGTCGGATGATTTTATTGAAGCCGACGGGGGTGTGCACAATATCCGGGTTTTTGAAAACCGGGGATTTAATTCCTATCATTCGGCCCTGAGCGCCCAGCCGGTATTCGGGGGGCCCGTTTATTTTATCCGTAATATCTGTTATCATGTTCCGGGCACCGCCCTGAAATACACGGTCCGTCCTGCCGGAATCTTTACCCTGCACAACACTTTTATCGCGGAAGCGGCCATCAATAATTTTTCAAACGGCCATTTTATGAACAATCTTTTTATCGGGCCCGATAATACCAGGCCTATCCTGCAGGCCACGAATTTTACCCGCTACACCAGCCTTGATTATAATGTGTACCGTAAAAAACCAACGGGGCCAGGCCTTTACCGTTGGAGATCCCCTTTGCACGATTCACTCAACCAAGCCGATGAGAAAGATTTGTCTATGCAGATCTTCAATACCCTGGCAGAATTCAGGGAACAAACCGGTATGGAACGTCACGGCATGGAAACAGCTGATGATATCTTCGTCCATGTTCCTTTGCCGGATCCAAAACAAAAGGGAAAGATTTATCCCCTGGCTGGTTATGATTTTCGCCTTAAACCCGGTGCGGAAGTGATCGACAAAGCTTGTGTTTTGGCGAATATCAATGATGGATATACGGGTGGTGCGCCGGATCCGGGAGCTTTGGAGTATGGGCAACCGGGGCCAAATTATGGACCGAGGAACTAGGAGTAAAGAAGTAAGGGAGGAAGGGAAACAGGAGGAAGGGAGACGGTATCTCGCACCGCAGGAATTTAAAGGC
>CAYOPD010000138.1:0-1474 GCA_964405735.1 uncultured Saprospiraceae bacterium
GAACGCCCCCTGGTCCTGTTTTTTGGGATCAACCAGTGATGCCCGGTATGAAAATCGATCTGATCAGTGATACGGTGACCAAGCCCACCCCCGGCATGCTGAAAGCCATGGTGGAGGCCGAACTGGGTGATGATGTCTTCAGGGAAGACCCTACGGTCCGCCGGCTGGAAGAAAAAATGGCTTCCCTCTTTGGCCACGAAGCCGCCTTATTTTGTCCTTCCGGTACGATGACCAATCAGATCGCCGTCAAAGTAAATACACAGGAACTGGATGAAGTGATCATGGACATCACCTCGCACATTTACCTTTTTGAAGTGGGGGGTTACAGTTATAATTCCAGGGTGGCAATCCACCTCCTGCATGGGGACAATGGAAAATTCACCGCTGAAGATGTGCAAAACGCGATCAAACCCAAACTCGACTGGATGCCCAATTCACGTCTGGTCGTGATTGAAAATTCATCCAACCGCGGAGGGGGAAACTATTATACCCTGGATGAAATCATACCCATTGCCGCCTTATGCGCCAAAAACGGGCTTAAAATTCACCTCGATGGCGCCCGGCTTTTTAATGTCCTGGTCGAGACCGGAGAATCCACCCGGGATTGGGGCAAATATTTTGATACCATCTCCATCTGCCTGAGCAAAGGCCTGGGAGCCCCGGTCGGATCCTGCCTGATCGGCAAGGCCGAAACCATTTCGAGAGCCCGGAAAATCCGAAAGGTCATGGGTGGGGGCATGAGGCAGGCAGGAATCCTTGCAGCCGCCGGCATCTATGCCCTGGACCATCATGTGGACCGCTTAAAGGAAGACAATGACCGGGCAAAACGTATCGGGTCCTGCCTGCAGACCCTGCCCTTCGTCCGCGAAGTCAAACCCGTAAAAACCAATATCGTCATTTTCAGTTTACATGAACCCCTCACCGCGGAATGGATGATCCAAGAGCTGGGTAAAAAGGGAGTGAGGGCCACCACCATAGGGCCCGGGGCTGTCCGATTTGTAACCCACCTTGACTTTACCGGGGAGATGTGTGATCATTTGATCGGGTTGCTGGAGGAGATGGGCAGGCATTCTGCTTGAAGACATTTCCGGCCCCTGACCCCCGCTTTACTTCAGATGGCAGGCCTCAAGGGGAACCTATTGCCCGGCTTTTGGGAGCTAACCTTAGGAGAGATGGCCCTGTGCTCATTCAGATTCTATACATCAGATTCTGTACCAGGAGGAATCCTGTAAACATTAAGACAAGGGCAGGGCGGAATAAACAAATTTTTGCAGTACAGCCAAAATCCTAGGTTCCCCCCTGGGGGGCAGGGGTCAGGTAAATTTATTTAGAAATTTTGCTTGAAAATATTCCCGGCCCCTGACCCCTAAAGGGGGACCTACTGCCCGGCCTTTGGGCACTGGTCCCTTGTGGTATTGCCCTGTGCTCATTCAGATTCTGTACAAATGAGAATCGCTGTAATCATCAAGCCAGG
>CAYOPD010000138.1:1574-4768 GCA_964405735.1 uncultured Saprospiraceae bacterium
CCTGTGCTCATTCAGATTCTGTACAAATGAGAATCGCTGTAATCATCAAGCCAGGGACAGGGCGGAAAAAACAAATTTTTGCAATGCTACCAAAATACTTGGTTCCCCCACGGGGGGACAGGGGCATTAGCTATACTAAAGCTTTAGTGTTCGGACTTGTGCCAGTGTCAACTGGCATTTTTTAAGGATCGGTGGTCAGACGGGGTCAGGGTCGGGGAAATATTTTATAAATTCATTTCATTTGTTTTTGATTTTATCACATTGAGATATGATGCTATTTTTTAGGACCGTTCTTTAGCCATTCGATTGTTTCCTGGATTTTTATTAAAACTTTATTTATATCTGAATCTATCTCTTCATCTGTGAATCTAAGAATAACCAATCCTGCAGCCATTAAGTTTTCACTACGATTGGCATCCAGTTCCATCATATGTTTTTTATAGTGATACTTACCATCTATTTCGATGACTAACCGAATTTCATGACTGTAAAAGTCTAAAATAAAGATGCCTGCCGGATGCTGCCTCCTAAATTTAACTCCAAGCTTTCTATTCCGAATATGTTCCCATAATATTTTTTCTGTTGGAGTGGGATTATTTCTCAATAGAGTTGCAATCCTGAATAGACGAACGGATGCATTCTGATGCATATTTAGGTTGTTACTCACAGCTTTCCCAAATATATATTTTAACTTCAGATTGTTATCAAGAATTTCCGACCCCAAATATTCCCGCCCCTGACCCCAGTCGGATTGTCCGGCTAGGCCTGAAGGTGAACTTACTGCCAGGCCTTTGGAACCGGTCAGTTGAGATATTGCCCAGTGCTCATTCAGATTTTGTACCTGGAGGATTACGGTAATCATTAAGCCAGGGACAGGGCGGAATAAACAAATTTTTGCAGTACAGCCAAAATCCTAGGTTCCCCCCTGGGGGGCAGGGGTCAGGTAAATTTATTTAGAAATTTTGCTTGAAAATATTCCCGGCCCCTGACCCCTAAAGGGGGACCTACTGCCCGGCCTTTGGGCACTGGTCCCTTGTGGTATTGCCCTGTGCTCATTCAGATTCTGTACAAATGAGAATCGCTGTAATCATCAAGCCAGGGACAGGGCGGAAAAAACAAATTTTTGCAATGCTGCCAAAATCCTTGGTTCCCCCGTGGGGGACAGGGGCGTTGGTTAAACTTAAGCTATACTATTCGGACTTTTACCGGTGTCAACTAGCATTGTTTAAAGATAGGTGCTCAGGGGTGGGGTTTGATTTTAGAATAATCAGATTTTAAATAATGCCGTGCCCTACTTTTTCGGAACTTTTATCGGTATTTCCTTGCTCCAAGTCTATAATTAAAAAGTATCTGGCCTCCTTTTTTTATCTTGGTAAAAAATTCACCGATGAGTAAGTCAAAAGCCAACTTCCTTATATTGTTTTTAGCTCTGACCTTGTCCGGCCTGGCCCAGAAACCAACGGATAAAAGACTGGCCGGCCTGGACACGGCAGCAGCCCGCATCCTCAAAGATTGGAAAGCCCCCGGAGTCTCCATTGCGGTGGTTGAAAAAAATAAAGTCGTCTATACGGGGGGCTTTGGGTACCGGGACGTGGAGAAAAAATTACCCGTTACGGACAACACGCTTTTTGCCATCGGCTCCTGCACCAAAGCGTTTACGAGTTCCATGCTTGGAATGCTGGTCAAGGAAGGCCGCATAGACCTGGATAAACCGGTGAGGGATTACCTTCCTGAATTAAAATTTTACAACGACCAGCTCAACAGCCAGGTCACCCTGAGGGATATGATGTGCCACCGTACCGGCCTCCCGAGGCATGATTATTCCTGGTACGGTTCTTCCGCTTCGCGAATGGAATTGCTTAAAAGAATAGCCTTCCTCGAACCCACCGCCGGGCTCCGGGAAAAATACCAATACAACAATTTTATGTTCATGAGCCAGGGAGTAGCCCTTGAAAAACTCACCGGCAAATCCTGGGAAGAAAATATCCGTGAACGGATCTTCAGGCCCCTGGGTATGGACCAGACGGTCACCGACGTAGCGGGCATGGAAAAATCCAGTGACCATTCTCTGGCTTATACCATCCTCAAAGATTCGATTGCCCTGGCCATTCCCTACCGCAACATCGATGCGATCGGACCCGCAGGTTCGATCAACAGCAGTGCCAAAGACATGGCCCGCTGGCTGATCACCTGGATCGGGGGCGGCAAGTATGAAGGAAAAGAAATCCTGCCTGCCGATTATGTAAGGGATGCCATGACCAACCAAATGGCCACCGGTGGGCTGCCTTCCACGGAGAACCCGGATATCCAGGGCATCGGATACGGCCTGGCCTGGGGCCTGGCCAGTTACCGCGGTCATTACCGTGTGGAGCACGGTGGCGGCATCGACGGTTTTATATCCACTACCGGATTTTTCCCTACGGACAGCATCGGGATCTACGTGGTCTCCTGCAACGGGCAGGTGACCAGTGCTGTCAGAAACTGGATTGCGGACCGCATGCTCGGCCTGACCTACCGGGACTGGCATAAACAATCGAGGGATGCTTTTGTGAAAGGCCGGTTTGCCGCCTTGATGACGCCCCGTCCCAGTGATTCCACAGGAAGGGTATTCAATACCAAACCTTCCCTGCCCCTGCAGGACTACGCCGGAAAATACACACACAAGGGTTATGGTACCATAGAAGTCCTCCTGTCAAACAATCAACTCCGTGCGGAGTACAATGGCACGTCGTTCCCCCTTAACCACAAACATTTTGATGTGTTCAGGGGTAAGCCGGCAGGGCCCCAATATGAAGATGGCACGGATACGGAATTGTTTTTTACCCTGAGCAAGGATGGCAAGGTCAAATCGGTAGCTACCGCATTGCAGCCCGGCCTCGCCGACATTATATTCGAAAAAGAACTGGTTGCCACTCCCCTAACCCGGGCAGATCTTGAAAAATATGCGGGTGAATACCAGTTGGGCCCACAGCAGGTCACCTTTGTCATCCGCAACAACACCACCCTGTTTGCGCTGCTGCCGCCTCAGCCGGATTATGAACTCGTGCCTTCAGGGAAGGACGAATTCAAACTGAAGATCATGGATGGTTTTTCTGTGAAATTTAAATTAAATGACCAGGGCAAAGCCATAGAAGCTGTTTTTGTGCAGCCTAATGGGATGTTTACGGCGAAGAGGAAGGAGTGAGGTTAGTTGG
>CAYOPD010000138.1:4868-10494 GCA_964405735.1 uncultured Saprospiraceae bacterium
GCGGCCTTTGCGGTTTAAAAAATGAAGTAGTCAGGAATCAGTAGTCATTTTGCAAGTGGGCGACTAAAGAGCGGCCAATCCCCTTTAAAGGGGTAAATAATGAGGTGCGGTAGTAGTAACTCCTCTTACCTCTTACCTCTTGCCTCTTACCTCTCACCTCAAAAAAAAATAGTCAGCTCCTACACGTTTGCAAGGGCTGACTATCCGACAATTATAATCCCATGAACATATCCAGCGATTTGGTACAGAAAAATTACCAAACACGCATTGGCATATATTAAATGAACCTAGAACTTTTCAAATTTGGATGGAATCTTTTAAAAATATGGAGTTATCCACTTTTGTATAACTCCATATTGACAAATTATAATCCCATGAACATATCCTTTAGTTAAAAAGGATGACTAAATAACTTTGTATTTAATCCTGATTCTGAATAAATCAAAATCATGATACAATGATCGTCACCTCCATCACCCGTTTCAAAGACATTTTTTGCATATTGTTATATATAAATAATTATAATATAAAATTAAAATTCTATTAAATAATTAATATTAAATTATTTATAAATAACATTTATTATTAATGTGACAAATTTTTACTAATTCACACCCTTGAACTTCGTTGGATCCGGGTAAAATTTTAACAAAAAAATTAAAAAGGGGACTTGTAATCCGGCTTTTGGGCGAAACTGGTGTCGGTCAGGGTATGTAAAAAGGCCAGTAAATCCGCTTTTTGCTGGGCGGTTAGCCCCAGTTTCCGGATAAACGGGTTTTTATTATCCGCAGGATGCCCCCCGGAATTGTAATGTTCGATCACTTCTTCCAGGGTTTTGAACCGGCCATCATGCATATAAGGGGCCGATTGTGCAATATTTCGCAGGGAGGGCGCCTTGAACATGCCGTTTTGTGCGACATTGCCCGTGATGGCCCCGAGGCCATTGTCGTCAAACTGGTTGCCGTTTTTCACTTGCTGGATGCCATTGTTGAAATAATCGAGGGAAGAAAACAAAGGGGCATTGTGGCAATGAAAACATTCCGCATCGGGCAACCTACCCCCGGATTTATCAAAATACATTTCAAATCCACGCAATTCGCTTTCTGAAAAAAAGATGCCGGACCCGGGAGTGAGGGCCTGGTCATACCGGGTGGTGCCGCTGCTGATCAGCGTTCTTTCAAACTGGGCAATGGCTTTGGCTGCCAGGAATTTGGTGATTGAATCCCTGCTGTCGATGCCAAAAGCCCTTCTGAAATCTGTGGGATATTCCGGATGTCTTTTAAGCCTTTCAATGACTCCAGGCCAGGTGAAATGCATTTCCACCGGGTCCTCTACCGGCAATAAAGCCTGGCCTTCCAGGGTCTGGGAGCGGCCATCCCAAAACAAGCCCCTGGTCTGGAAACCGATGTCGATCAGGGCCATGGCACTGCGGCGGCCGTTGATCAGGTCCACCCCCTTGCTGGTTGCCAGGCCATCCGTAAAATTTTTATCCGGATGATGGCAACTAGAACAGGACTGCGTTGAATCCCGCGAAAGGATGGGGTCAAAAAACAATTTTCTACCCAAGGCCACGCCGGCTTTCGTCAGGGGATTGTCCCCCGGCACTTCGAGTTCAGGAAAGGACGAAGGTACGTTCACCCTATACCTTTCCGGGGAATATGGGATACGTTTCAGATCGCCTTCATCAACTTCACTTGGATCAAAATCGCAGCCTAAACCAAAAACCATAAGGAGAATGGAAAAACCGGTCAGCAGTCGTTTCCTACGCAACATGCTCAGTTTTTAATTTGAATGGCTTGAGCAAGATGGGTGGCAAAAATTTTAAGCACACTAATATTAGACGGGTTGTGATTGAGCGGGCTGCTGGCCAGATTAAAAAATTGGCCGTTCTCCTGGAAAACCCGCCGTACATCCAGATCCAGGCCGAGATCGTAGGTCTGCTGGTTTGTAATGCTGAAATTTTTTGTGATGGTAATGGTGGCCAGGCACTCATCCGTACCCGTATGGATGGCAAAACCCAGGTCATAAGTCTTTGCACCGCTGGTATCGAGCACCCCTTCGATTTTTGAAAAGATATAGGAATTCCAGGCCTCCCAGTAATGGCTGGTGGATGACAGTGGATTGGCGCTTTTAAAATCCCTGGGCTCCCGGACATTTAATTCAGGAATGACTCCAATGCTGAACTTGATGCCACTATAGTCTCCCGCTTTTATTCCAGCCAGATTGAGCGTAGCCGTACCGGCATTCGTACCGGTGATATCGATCAGGCCCGCGTCATCCAGGACCGTATTTCCACTCGCCGATAGCAGGGTGATGCCGGTTAGGTAAAAATCAAATTTGCTGAATTTGATCGATTGAATATTGCCATAGGCATAGGGTTGAAGGGTATTGAAGGCTTCCGTGCCGAAACGCGGGGTAAAAACCAATTGCAGCTTGCCTTCCTGGACGGAATCCGTTTTATCACAACTGCCCAGTATGGCTGCAATGAAAAATACCATGATTACGCGGCCTGATATAAAAAACAGACTCCCTTTCATAAATGAACTTTATAAATACAAAGTTACGGTAAAAACAAAGGGACCGGGGGATTAAGCCCTCGGGTCAATATGTTCCCGGAATATGTTTTTTAATATATTTTTCACCTGAACGGAGAATTCCTTGTTCTGTATCCAATGATAAAAATTACGGTCCTTCTTAAAAACCTCAATGACGGATTGGCCAATGTATTTGCCAAAATTAAAAACCATCACCCCCTCTGCGTTGTATTTGAGCCGGTGGGTGATGTCCACCATATTCTGGTCATTGGTAAAATCATGCAAAGCGCGGACATCCCTTCGCACCGGGGCCGGGTATTCATTCCCTTCTTCATCGGTCAGGTTGACATTTTCATACCGGGTGATCTGCCCGTTAAAGATCTCGACGATGGCCCGGGTGTCTTCCAGTGCATCGTGCGCGTTGGACAATTCTTTATTGCAATAAAATTTCAGGGCGGCTTTTAAAGTGCGGGGTTCCATCTTATGAAAGATCCGCTGGGCATCAATGATCTTCCTGTTTTTTATGTCCCAGTCTATCCCCACCCGGGCGAATTCCTCCAGGAGCAAGGGGATATCCAGTTTATAGGTATTGTAAGCCACCAGGTCTGCTTCACCGATGAATTTATGAATGTTTTCGGCCACCTGGCTGAATAAGGGTTTCCTTGAAAGTGCCTGTGCATCGATCCCATGAATTTCATAAGCTTCCCTGGAAATCGGGATCCCCGGATTGATCAGTTCATTCCATTCCAAGGGGGATTCCTGGCCCGGCTGGTACTTGATCATGGCCAGCTGGATGATGCGGTCTTTCAGAAAGTGGGGTCCGGTGGCTTCAATATCGAGGAAGACCAGGTCTTTTCGGATAAAATCTAATGCCTTCATGGTACCAGGTATTGTTTAAAGCCGGGAGTCAGGTCCACACGAAGACTGTCCCCGTCACGGTAAATAAAATAAGCCTCTATATCCTGGCCGCCCAGGATCTCCCTGCAGGGGCCCATACCGAGGGCCATGCAGGCGGTCGCCATGGCATCTATGGAAGTACAATCTTTGCCAATGAGGGTTACACTGAGTAAAACGGAACGCTCCGGAAAACCCGTTTTGGTATTGATCGTATGGGAAAAAGTCTGATCGCCGGACTTGTAAAAATTTCGGTAGTTGCCGGATGTGGTCAGTGCTTTTCCGGTCAGTTTCACCTGGGAAAAAACCTCCCGGGTGCCGGCCGTTTCTTCCGGGGTATTCAGCCCTACCATCCACAGGCTACCGTCCGGTTTTGTGCCACGGGCCACCAATTCTCCACCGAGTTCCACGAGGTAACGCGTATATCCCTGGCTGTCAAGCAAAACTGCGATCTGGTCGGCCCCATAGCCCTGTCCGATGCCACCGAAATCGAGTTCAACCAGGGAATCTTCTTTATAGAAACGATAAACTCCGGCCAGGGAATCCCTGGTGAAATGGATTTTGTCAAATCCGGTATGCCGCAACAATTCATTGATTCTTTGAGTATCCGGCTGATTGACTTCATGCCGGCCGGTATAACCAAAACCCCAGTAATTGACCAGGGGCATGATGGTCGGATCGAAGGCGCCTCTGCTCAGATCAAATATCTTGCGGGACATGGCCAGGCATTGGATAAAATGTGGGAGAGATCCCGCTAAAGAATCGCTTTCCGAATATACCAGATCCATCCGGTGGCTTTGGTTGAAGCGGGAAACCAACGAGTTTTTTTCATAGGTGGAAATTCCCATATTTATTTTATAGAGGAGGGAGTCGGTCGCCTGTTTGAGCCGCTCCACCAGGCCTATGGGTTTTTCATCCACATAAATCCGCACATGATAAGTGGTACCCATGGTCTTCCCCTCGAAATAGGCCAATTGGTCGAGGGGGTTTTTACAACCAAGGGCCATCAGGGGCAGGATAAAATAAAAAGCCCGCCTTGATAAAAAAGACATCATCTGATCTTCAGCCATTAAAATGCAGGGGGAATATCCTTACGATCCCTGATTGGAATTATAAAATCACCCGGTACCTTTTTTAAGATCGATGTTCGCGGTTCCGGCTTAGCTGTTTTGTCTTGCTTCATGAGGCTGATTTGTTTTTCCGGTGTTTTCATTCATCAGCCCGGCCTGTATGGCCTCATGGCTTGCACTGTGCAATTGCACCGGCTCCTTGCGTTTTCTTGTCCGGATATTTAAAAATTCCACGAAAAGTGAAAATGCGATTGCAAAATACAGGTACCCCCGGGGGATCGACCCTATTTCCGAACCGACCACCACCAGGTGGGCTTCATGGGCGCCTTCTGCGATCAGCATGAACCCGATGAGGATCAGGAAGGACAAGCCGAGCATTTGGATGCTGGGGTGCTGATTGACAAAATTGCCCACCGGGCCTGCGAAAGCCATCATGATCATGACTGAAATCACTACGGCCAGGATCATGATGGTGACATCCTTGGTCAAACCAATGGCCGTGAGTATGGAGTCAAATGAAAAAACCAGGTTGATGAGCGATATCTGGATGATGGCATTCCCGAGGCTTACTTTTTTTCCCGGAAGATTGGTGCCGGGGTGCTCAATACCTTCCAGCTTTTCAAAAATTTCAGAAGCAGCCTTATACAGCAGGAATAATCCCCCGGCGATCAGGATCAGGCTCTGGATCGAAATAGCCCCGCTGGCAAATCTGAAATCGAATGAAAACAAACTTTTCTGCATGGCCATAAAAGCGGTGATCCCGAATAGCAGGACGACCCGGAACAACATGGCAATCACCAATCCAAGGCTTCTGGCCCTTTTCTGGTCCTTTTTATGGAGCCTGGAAGCCACGATGGTGATGAAAATGATGTTGTCTATGCCAAGGACTATTTCAAGGAAGGTGAGGGTGAGCAGACTGATCCAGAAATCTCCGGAAGCCAGGTCGGGGAATTGCATGTAATTGATTTAAAGGGGCAAAATTAACAATAAATACGGCAGAGAAGAAGATCTTGCGCTCGCAATTCAAACCGCAGAGCGCCCTGAGGACGCCAGATAATCGCAGAATAAGAGGGTTAAGGAATTCCTTTGCCCCGACTTTGCAAAGTCTCAGGCTGATTGATTCCCATA
>CAYOPD010000139.1:0-10355 GCA_964405735.1 uncultured Saprospiraceae bacterium
GAAGGATTTTGAAAACATTCTGAGTAAAAATGGTAATATAATTTCATTTATTAACATCATAAAAAGTATAGGTGAGAAATAGAAATTCAATTATTTCAATCCTTATATTGCATATAATAAATTTATTAATCATAAAAATTCAAATTACTATGACAATTAGAAAATCTAAGTGGTTCGACGTGAGCTCAGATCGTTGGATAGATGATGGTGTGGAATATGCCATTGCAGTGTATAAGGGCGGAGACACAATTGGCGAAGGGAAGGCTGGTAAGCAGTATACCGTGGCGCTCGATTCGGGCAGTACAGTAAAGCTTGAAGCTCCCAATCCGCCTTTTGGGACGGAAGAACAAACAGAATAAAATAATCTTCCATGCGTGATGACGTATGATCTGACAAAAATGATTATATAAATACCGACAATTTATTTACGAAATTAGAATTGAAGTTATTTATTTTATTCGATTAATTAAGTTTAATTGTTGAATAAAATAAATAACTCTTTTCTTGTAATAATAGAATTCATTTCAATATTTTTCATCTGTGGTCTTTCGATGGGAATTATTAAAGTATAATAAGGAATAAAGAATAAAATATAACTACGTAAAATATCCGCTTTACGATAATGATTAAATAATAAATATGGAACCAGGAATTGAGAATCAAAGTAAATTTATGAATGTTGGAAACATAATTGATTATTCTATGCTTTCCAACATTGAATTACCTCCTCCAATCCTTAATTATTATCGTAAAATTGATGATAAGCCTTTTATTTATCAAATAAATAAATTACGCAGAGATCTTATAAAATATGATAATGATTTAGATCGAAATAAATATTATAAACATTTATTTTTAGCCATGATATATTTTACACTTGGTCAAAAATATAATTGTCTAACGGAATTAGAGAAGATTAAAGAGATTAAAATCAATGAAAAATTAATTCAGTTGGAGGCATATATGGTCGAGACTTTGAATTATTTTAAAAATACGTTGATTGTCACTTCGTTGAATTATGTTAGAAATAATAATTACCTGAAAATAAGAGAATTCTCAAAAAGCATAACGGTGATGATGTCTATATCTAAATTTGATATTAAGAAATTATTAAAGAGTTTAGCTGCTTTTGATCAAATATTTTTAATTGGACATGGAAAATCTGATTATATTAGAATTGGAAGTGAAAAAATAACGGAAAAGGTGTTTACTATGCACTTAGCTAATGGTGGTAAGCTTCCACAAGTCTTAGGAATTTTATCCTGTGAAAATTTATTAAAGGACAAAGAAATAATATCTAAAATACCATATTATATTGTAGATGATAACGTCTCGGCTTCCTCCTGGTCAGAAATATTTGTTTACAATTATTTAAAGGAGTACTATTTCAAAACCAAAGCCGTGCAATCAGCATTTGTAACGGGGAAAGCCTCACTCTTATTTAGAACAAATAGTGATCCGGGACTCAGCTTATATATACATGGAAAAAAAATGTAACTGTGTTATTAATAAAAATACTATTTATTCAATTTATTAGTCTATTATTTGTGCCACAAATTTGGTCACAAGAATTGTATTTTTTGAATAATATGGTCTCACAGAATACAAACGATTATATTAATCATTTAGGAAGGAACAAATTGATTTATATTTCGTCTTTAGATGGCCTAAACATTTTCAATTCACTAGGAACGGTAAACAATATTTCTTCTTCCACTAAAATGTATGGTACAAACATTCAAAGCCAATTTTATGAAGACTCATTAAATAGAATATGGTATACCACCTACGAAGCCTTGCATGTTTTTGATCCTTCCAAGGAGCAGATACGATATTTTTTCATGGTGTCAAATGAGGGCGATTCCCTGAAGGATAACTATAAGGCGTTCCAGCTGGATGGAAACAAATTATGGCTAAAGGCGGGTAATAAATTGTTTCAATATCATGTATGGGATGCAAGAGTCGTTAATCGATGGAACATAGATTTAACCGACCAATATGAAATGCAGATCATTCGGAATACAGAATCGGAATATTTATTTACAGGCGGCTTCAGGGGTTATGCTCTTTATACTTTAGGGACCGGCGGCAATTATCAATTAGTGGATAAAGGCAATATAAGCATAACCGCACTTTTATGGCAGGATTCACTATTTTGGATGGGAGGCAGTACTGGAAAACTATACCGGTACGATTTCAACAATAAAGAAATATCGGATTCGTTTGGAATTTCGACGTCTGCGATAAAAGGCATTTTACCATGGAAGCATAACCAACTTCTGCTTTCCCATTTCAGCAGTTATTTTACTCTATTTGACCTTATGAACCAAGCCATTTCAGGCACAATGGAAGTGGAAGCAGCGGATGGATGCATTCAACCCACCGCTCTAATGCGTCCCTATATGGACAGTGATTCTACTCTTTTTGTTGGTTCCAACGGACAGGGCGTTTTTTTCTGCAATATCAACAAGCGAAAATTCGACCATTTTTTATCCGGAATCGATGTGACAAAGATCCTACCCCTGGATCCAGACAATCACATCGTCCTGACCCGGAAGAAGGGTATCCTTAGCATAAACAATAAAGGCCAAATCATCAAGCAATGGAAAACATTGCCGGGAGGAAAGGATGGCTTCAGTACCCGGACAGGCGTATGGTTACAAGCCGGAAAGCTTTTGTTCACATCTAATTATCAACTCTATCTCCTGGATCTTTCCAAGGGAATCATTTTCCCAATGAAGACCAAAGGCATAAAAGGTCCGATCAACTTCATACAGGCTGACAGGCTGACAAACGGGAAGGTGGTGGTATCCCTGGAAACCGGAAATCTGTATGAGCTCAACCTCATCCAAAATACAGTCGAGTTCCGAGCCTATTTTTCTGCCAACCACGGAGAGACCAAGATGCTCTATTTTAAGCAGGATGCCGGTGGCAACCTTTATGTCAGCAATGATGAAGTAAGCGTCTTTGTATATGCGCCGGAGGACGTGACAAAATCTCACCGATATCTCCGGACGCTTCCCCTTACCGGTGGTGTATTGAGTATCAGCGACAGGCCTATCGCCAAGGAACTTTTCTTTTGCAATTCGAATGGCCTGTACGCGATCAACAAGAAAGACTGGACGACGAGAAAAATCATGGACAGGGATAAATGGCTCGTGCAAACCATCTATGGAAGCTTGTTGGATGAAAAAGATCAGCTTTGGCTGAGTACCAATAAAGGCCTGATCCGGTATGATCCGGCTTCGAATACGGCACATGCGTTCTCCAGGATGGATGGCATACAGGAATCCGAATACAATGCCAATGCTTTTATGCAGTCGGACGATGGCAGTATGTACTTCGGAGGCGTCAATGGCCTCAATTATTTCCATCCTGACAATGTCCACCTTTCGGAAAGACCCGCACCCGTATATTTCAGCGGTGTCAAAATCAACGATGAGCCTGACAGCCTATATCATGTACCTCAGTATGTGGAGACCTATGACCTTTCATTTGGCCGCAACACGATTTCCTTTAATTTCCACGCCATCGATTATTCGGACCCCGAAGCCACACGTGTAAAATACAGGCTCAAAGGCATGGACCGGGACTATGTGGAGTCCGAAGAAGCAAGGGGTTTTGCCCGTTATGCCAATCTTCCGCCTGGTCAATACACGTTTTCCGTGATCGGCCGGAATGCAGACGGTATATGGAATGCACAACCCAGAGAGATTGTCATCAGGATCCATCCGCCATTCTGGAGAACGAAATGGTTTATCGGCCTTTCTGTCTTCACCTTTATCGGGGGGATATTTCTGATCAACCGGAATTATTACCGGAGTAAAATGATCCGGATCCTTGAAAAGCAAAAGGCCATTGATACCGAACGCACCCGGATCGCCTCTGAAATGCATGACGACCTTGGATCCGGCCTGACTACCATCCGGTACCTGAGTGATAAAGCCCTGCGCCAAGCCAAAGACCAGGAGGAAGTGGCGCAGATCAAACGCATCGCCGAACACAGCAACGCCCTCGTCCGTAATATGTCCGAGATCATCTGGGCGATGAACTCCCGGTTCGACACCGCTGAAAGCCTCATTAGCTATCTGAGACGGTATGCGTCGGAATATCTTGAGGAGCATCATTTGCCCCTCCGGTTTGAGGTACAGGAAAGCGGTATCCAAAACCCGACCATTACCGGTGAGAAACGAAGGAATATTTTCCTGGTCCTGAAGGAAGTGTTGCATAACACCGTCAAATATGCCGGGGCTAACCGCGTGAACATTACCATAAGAGTCAAAGAAAATCTGGAGATCCGGGTATCAGAAATCGGAAGCATAGGCTTTGACCCTGAATTATCCCTTGAAAAGGGAAATGGGTTGTACAATTGCAGGAAGCGCATGGCGTCCATCCAGGGTGATATACGCTTTGAAAAAACAAGCGAAAGCATGGACATCCTTTTTACAGCACCATTGACCTGAATCGATGCCTAAAATAAAAATCGCCATACTCGAAGACCTCAGGGAGGTGGCTGAGCAATTAAAGGAGACCTTTAACGGGGAGGAAGACATGATATGCAGCCAGATCTATTTCAATGCCGAAGACGCCATCCACTTTATCCCTGCCAATTGCCCGGATGTGCTGATGGTGGATATAGGTTTACCCAGGGCTTCCGGAATCGATGCGATACGGGCCCTTTCCGACAAATGTCCCGGGGTGCAGTATTGTATGTTTACCGTCTATGAAGATGACGATAAGATATTCAATTCCCTGCAGGCAGGCGCCAAAGGATACATTTTGAAAGGGGCATCGGGAGAGAAAATTATTGAAGCCATACGGGAGTTATATCACGGAGGTTCCCCCATGAGCCCAAGCATTGCGAGAAGAGTGCTGGATGTTTTTCAGAAGATTCAGGTGGCGCCAAAGGCGACCCCCCTTCCCTTATCCGGGCGTGAATTGGAAATTCTTACCCATTTGTCAAAAGGATACCTGTATAAGGAGATTGCTGAGAAACTTGGGATTACCACCGGCACCATTAAGCAGCATCTGCATAAAATCTACGAAAAGCTCCAGGTTTCCAATAAAACGGAAGCCATCAACAGGCTGAAAGGGTAAATCCAGGTTACCACCAAATAAACATAAGCGCCGAAAAACATAAAAGGGTTCTCATGAAAATACATCAATTAATAAATCAACTGCAGGAATTTAATCCTGAGCACGAGGTATACGTATACCTTATTGATACCCGCAGCGAAGAGGTAAAAAGTCTCTTGCCCATTTCCGGAACAAGAGCCGTGAAGGGGATAATATCAACCACAAGTCCCGCTTTAAAGCGTGACCATATATCCATTTATACTGATATCGGCGGTGATTGATTTTTCCATGCAGAGGCTGACGACAATCAGAAACCGGCTGAAACACAAGTGAAATAAGATTTTCCGCATGACCTGTTAGCCATAACGTCATTACCCTTTCAGTCGAATTCCCTTGACCTCCACTTGCAGTTCATCACCTTCCTGGTATTCATCGGGTTTCTCCAGGCGCAATTCAATCATCCCTTCAGGCCGGAGCAGTCCGGAAGTGGCAACGATAAAAGTCCCCGGATGATCATTGGGGAATAAACTGAAAAGGCCGAGCCGCACCGGTTCTTTCCCACTAACCCGGTAAAAGACGGTAAAGAAAACGGGTAATTTTTCCGGATTGATGACCTGCGTGACTTCGACCTCCACAAACTTGATCTTGTCGAGCCCGGGACCAAAGGACGCCAGGGATTGTGTGATGACGGGATGTAGTACATCCATTCGGTACAGCGTATCCATGGTGTCCGTTTTTGGTCCGAATCCGGTGGACGGCGAAGGCAGCCGTTCACAGGCCAGGAAGATCAATAAGGTGAGTAGTCCTTTCACAATGCTGGTATGCGGGTGATTGGTGTTATTCAGACGGGATAGCAACCACCACCGGCGTAATAATCAACGACAAATGATCCAGCGCCAGTGTGTCTTCCGGGTTGACTTTTGAATCCATGTAGGGAACAGGTACAAGCTGAACCGAAAATCCGCTTCCGGGCTGAAGTTCATTCCGTTCGCGCAGCGCTTTGATGGTGGGCGAAAGATTCACCAGGAATTTGGGCTGATGCGGACCATGACCTTCGTGCATGCCCGTGTCTCCTGTATCCGTCCCAAAAAACGCGAAGCTGCCGGCATAGTGCGGATCTTCGATCGATGTCTCCGGATTGGCATTTGGATTGTTGATGAATACTCGCACGAAGAAATCCGAGTTCTTCGGCAGGCGCGCGAAATCAATACTCGCGAAGACAAACTCCTTGTTCATATCATTTCCGATGATGGCCTCTTCCACGCCTTTTTCCAGTCTAAGCGGAGCATGAAAGGGCCTTCCGGTGATAAGACCGGCGCGTTCCGCGATGGGGATCCGCCTGCGAATATCGAATTTGATGTCCCTGCCTTTTTTCAGGCGAGCCTCCAGGATCTGAAAATCGCGTTTGGTGACGATCTGTAAGCACTGGAAATTACCGGACCCGATACTGCTGCATTCATACTGGTAGCTCAGCAAGGGAAACAGGGTTGTGATTCCCGCGGTTACCGTAGCCGGATTTCCGGAGGCATCCACAAAGTGGTTCCAGGAAGTCCCTGTCCAGCCAGCATCGCCCGGATTATCGTTGCCCATGTCGACATTCCATTTATACCAGCAGTAGTCCACCATGCAGTGGTGGTTCCAGAAGAGCGGGTCGCCCGCGGAACCGCCGGTACCCATGATACCACCGATATAGCCATGGACGCTGTTGTGCGGCGTGCCTTCAATCTGGCTGCTGAACGTGAAAAAATTTCCATCGGGGAAAATCGGATCAAGCGCGCTGTTGGTCACTGCAGAAAGTCCGGTAGCACTGGTACGGGTCCTGGTAGAAAAGAGGTCATTGGTAGGGTCCACGTATTGGGGCAGGAGATCCGGATTTTTATTCCAGTTCCAGTAAGGCAGACCCCATTTTTTATTTCCGGTCAGTTCCTGGCAGATACGTTCGAAATAAAGGAGGTACGCGCGATGCCAGGAAAAGAAATGATCGGTACCATGCTGACAGAGGTTAAAACCTCCCGCGACAGTACCATGAATAGCGGCCTGAGCCGCCCAGCTTCGGGGATTGCTGGCCGGCAGTGCTTTCATGGCCGCTACTGCTTGCCGGTAAGTTTCAACGTCCGCATCGACCTCCGCAGATCCTGTACGCAGCCGGCGACGGATGGGCCTGTTTTTGATTTGTTCGTTGCAGGATTCACATCCGCCGAGGGAGGTGCTCAGTAAAAAAGCCAGCGTGACATAGCCTACGCCTTTGACGAATACACGGCGCTGCATGCTGGCAGGCGTTAGAGGAATGGTTTCCATGATGAGAGCAGGTTTAAAGGTGGGGTTAGAAGTGAAAAAGATTCTGGATAACGGTCGGGCGACCAGGTCAGGCTGGGATCCGTAGCGGTGTGTCTTAGATGGGTGGCAATGGGGTTGGTGCTTTGTAAATATAATGTTTTATCTCATGAAATTCAAATGCGTTTTTCAAGCCAAATTAACCTGTACCACACCGGTCCGTTCGATTTAAGAACGCTATGAAAACTGTTTATCGGTGAAACAGCCTGGCTTTTCCCTCACCTCGGTAATCTATCCGGTTCTCTTTCCTATGGAGCACCTAAATAATAGGACAGATACAGGCCTCAACCCCCATTCAGGCACATTCTTTGCTCCTCTTTCCAGCACACCTGCTTGAAAAAATAAACGTTTTTGAGTACTTTTACTACTCAAAACCATGAGGCACCATGATCGAAACCCTCATTTCGTCCAAAACGAGGATCAAACTCCTGTTGAAGTTCTTTCTCAACAGCAGTTCCCGGTCCTACCTCCGCGGGCTGGAGTCCGAATTCGGGGAGTCCACCAACGCCATCCGGCAGGAACTCAACCGGTTTGAAAAAGCCGGCATGCTCACGTCCTATACCGAGGGCAACCGCAAGTATTTTCAGGCCAATACCCAGCATCCGCTCTACCGGGAGGTGCACAACATCCTGATCAAGTACATCGGGTTTGACACCATCATCGATACGGTGATCGAGCGCCTGGGCGAGATCCGGGAAGTCTACCTCATCGGCCAGTTATCGAACGGCCTCGACAGCCCCGTCATCGACCTGATGCTCACCGGGGATATCGACGAAAACTACCTCGTGCGCCTGATCCGGAAAGCCGAAGAACTCATCCACCGCAAGATCCGCTATATCATCTACCGGACCGACGAAATCCCGGCCATCGACTGGGCTTCCTTTGAAACGAAACCGCTCTTGCTATGGCAGAAGGACAGTTGATGGCAGCGCGCAAAGTGCAGCGTGCTGAATGGAGATCAGGGATTAGTACTTCCGGCAGGCAGGAGGAATTGCCCTGGCTGGTGGTAAAGACCAAGATCAAATGCGAAAAATTTGTCCGGGATAAGCTTCAGTCGATGGGGCTGGAAGCATTTGTTCCGGTACATAAACGGACAGCGAGGTATCAGCGAAAAGTGAAGGTCTATGAGCTCCCGCTGATTTCCTGTTACACCTTTGTCCGGCTGGATAAGCAGAGAAGGAACGATGTACTGGCCTTGCCCTATGTACAGGGAATGCTAAGGATAGACCATAAAGATTGCCAGGTCAGCGACCGGGAAATAGACTGGCTGAGAAAGGTAAGTGGTACAGACCTGGACGTCAGAACCGAAATACGCTCCTTGTCTGTCGGCGAAAAAGTGATGCTGGCATATGGCCAACTCGCCGGCATGGAAGGAACCCTCATCGCGCAGCGCTCGAAACACGAAGTATCCATCGCCCTGGAAAGCCTGGGGCTGCAATTGGTGCTCCAGGTGGATCCGGCGATGCTGGTAAGAATGTAAGGACGCGATTCATCGCGACCGCTATGTAAGTACCGATAGGCTGCGACTTATCGGAAGGCGAAGCCATGCGATGGTGTTGGGGAGGGAAGGGGCAGATTGGTGGTTGGGTAACTGTTTAACCGTGTAACTGTTTAACTGTGTAAGTGTGTTGATGTGTAAGGGGAGTACGTTAAAGGGGAATCAGTAACTTTAGAATTCACCAATTCACTTTATCAGTATGAAAACGTATTCCTTTGAAAAACTGGAGGTATGGCAATGTGCCAGGAAGCTTTCCGCTCAGATTTATCGGATAACAAGTCAATTTCCGGGGGAAGAAAAATATGGGCTTTCCAGTCAAATGAGAAGAGCCGCCATTTCCATTTGTTCCAACCTGGCAGAAGGAACATCTAAATCATCCGGAAGGGAAAAGGCCCGATTCACGGAAATGGCATTTTGCAGTTCGATGGAGCTTTTGAATCAAAGCATCATTAGTGCAGACCTTCAATTTCTTTCCGAAGATGACCTGATTCCTATCCGGATCATGATCGATGAAATTGCTGTAAAATCATCCCGCTTGCGTGATTCGCAACTTAAATAAGTATCCAGTTACACAGTTACACATTTAAACATTTACCCAGTTAAACTTTTCACCATCGTTTAACAGCGAACCCGAATCGTGTTATTCCCCACTGCTGACCGACTCATCCCAAGAGCAGAAAAAGAACTCCGCCTCGGCCAGCGGGCCTGTGTACTTTGGTTGACAGGCCTGTCGGGATCGGGCAAGAGTACCCTGGCCCTGGCCCTGGAGGCAAGGCTGTTTGCCCTGGGATATCACAGTGTGTTGCTGGATGGTGACAACATCCGGACCGGTATCAACAGCAACCTCGGTTTCTCCAACGAAGACCGGATGGAGAATATCCGGCGCATGGCAGAAGTAGCCAAGCTTTTCGTTTCGCAAGGGATCATCTGCCTGGTCAGTTTTATTTCACCAACAAAAGAGATGAGGGGAATGGCCAGGGAGATCATTGGCGAAAAGGATTTCGTGGAGATCTTTATCGACACACCACTTGAAGAATGCGAAGCCAGGGATGTGAAAGGGCTGTATAAGAAAGCAAGAGCAGGTGAGATCACGGACTTCACAGGTATCAGCGCTCCTTATGAAGCACCGGAACAACCGGACATTCATATCCGCACCACCGGCCAAACTGTGGCGGAGAGCGGTGACGCATTATGGCAGGAGGTGATGAGCCGTGTTCATTGGCGGCTATAAACGATTAGGCGATTAGGAGATTAGAAGATTAGATCTTTATAAACTCCATAACCTTTTTAACCTCTCTAACCTCTCTAACCTCTCTAACCTCTCTAACCTCTCTAACCTCTTTAACCTCTCTAACCTTTATAAGCTCTATCACCTTTATAACCTTCATAAGCTCCATAACCTACCGGAATGAAGTACTACCTGAATCACCTTGAAGAGCTCGAATCG
>CAYOPD010000140.1:0-10349 GCA_964405735.1 uncultured Saprospiraceae bacterium
AAGTACCGGGACTGTAGGTTCTGAGCGAATGCAAGGAGGAAGTCCGGATCGAAGCACCGGGGCCGTTGGGGAAAAATCAAAAAACAGAATTGACGGTTATAAACCCAAAGTAATCGTAAGCACAAAAAAAGTTGAACGCGGTGTTGAGATAAAGGTGAAAGACAATGGGTCCGGTATCCCAGAACAGATCCGTGATAAGATTTTTCAGCCGTTTTTTACCACCAAGCCCACCGGCCTGGGCACCGGCCTGGGTTTGTCCATTGCCTATGATATCGTGACGAAAGGACATGGAGGCAGTCTGAAAATGGAAACCAAATCTGGAGAAGGAACCGCCTTTACCTGCCAACTACCGATCAGCTGAAAGCCATGCTCAACGCACCCGGGTTTGTAAAAATAGCTATCCGAATAACCATCGAGCCATAAATGAAATTTGGATTTTTAAGTTTAGCGGGATGCCTGTCCCTGATTCAATTGAATCTTGCCCAACCGGCGGCCATAGACAGCATTAAACTCATTATCCGGGAAACTGCAAACGATACCGTTCGATTGCTTCTCTTGGAAAAAGCAGCAAACGATTATTCAGAAATCAACCCGGACAGTGCATTGATTTATGCAACGGAAATACCTGTCCTGGCCAGGAAATTAGATCTTCCCCTGGAAGAAATAGGGGGTATGACAGAGTTGGGATATGCTTTATTGAATATGGGCAATTATCCCAGGGCTCTGCAGACTTTTTTAACAACCATCGCCCTGGCTGAAAACCAGCAAAGTGAAAAAAATGTATTGCCCGCGCGTTTTCCGGTCATGGATGACTTTATGGACAGGACTGCCCCGGCAAGCACGCAGCGCTTGGCCAAGCTGAGCCGTGTGCTTCATTTCACGGGCATTTTGTATGCGAACAACGGAAATTATGAGAAGGCGCTGAACTATTACCACACCGCCCGTTTTTATGCCGAACAAGCTAAAAATTTACGTGTCCTAAGTGGTATTTTCAATACCGCGGGCAGGGCTTATTTTTCCCTTCAAAAATTCGACTCAGCCCAAATCAGTTTGCAAAAGGCTTATGATCTTGCCCTTGCGGCCAATTACCGGAGGTATCTGGGCAGCATCTTGTTAAACCAGGGCAGGATACATTTAGCCTTAAAAAAACCCGGACAGGCCCGGATTTATTTCTACCAGGCCCTTAAGGAGAGTGCAGACCAGGAATATCACCGGGGCGTCATCGCCAGCAGGCTTGCCTTGTCGGATTATTACAGGCATTCCGGCCAGGAAGATTCCAGTTATTATCAAATCAGGCAGGGTCTCCTCCTGGCCCATTCCCTCAATGCGCCAGATTTACATTTGCGATTGTACACTTCTTTAGCAGATTATTTTATCAAATCAGGCAACAGCGACAGCACTGTAAAGTACCAGTCGCTGATCATTAATTTAACCCAAAAACTGTTTAATACCAAACAGACTCAGCAGTTTCAGAATATCGATTTCGATGCACAACAGCGCCAGATTGAAATTCTTGCAGCTAAAAAAGAAATTCAGAACCGGTATCAGAAAATGATATTACTGGGCATATTGGCCATATTTTTTTTACTGGCATTATTCTTATGGCGAATCAATATTCACCGTAAAAACACAAATGCGCTGCTGCTGAAACAAAACAAGGATATTGAATCAGCCATGTCAAACCTGAGATCCACACAAGCCCAACTGATCCAATCGGAGAAGATGGCTTCTTTGGGTGAACTCACCGCGGGGATTGCTCATGAAATCCAGAACCCCCTGAACTTTGTAAATAATTTTTCTGAAATCAACAGGGAGCTGATTGAGGAGATCCAGGAGGGAAGGAGAAAGGAGCCCGGAGGAAGGCAAGATACCCCCGATCTTCAGATGCTCCAATCCATCAAAGAAAACCAGGAGAAAATACTTCATCATGGAAAGCGGGCGGATGCCATTGTCAAATCCATGCTGGAACATTCCAGGGTTCAGAGCGGGCAAAAGGAACCCACCGATCTCAATGCCTTGTGCAACGAATTTCTGCGGCTTTCTTATTTCGGGATCCGGGCCAAGAACCGGGAATTCAATGCAGAATTTGAACTGGTCCCCGATCCCAACCTGCCAGGAGTAGAGGTGGTGCCCCAGGATATGGGCCGGGTCCTGCTCAACCTGATCAACAATGCTTTTTATTCAGTAGATGAAAAGTCAAAAAAAAGATTTCCCGGTTATAAGCCAAAAGTAATCGTAAGCACAAATAAGGTGGAACAAGGCATTGAGATAAAGGTAAAAGACAACGGAGTAGGCATTCCTGAACAAATCCGGGACAAAATTTTCCAGCCTTTTTTCACTACCAAACCCACGGGTTTAGGCACCGGGCTGGGATTGTCCATTGCTTACGATATTGTCAAAGCGCATGGAGGAAGTTTGAAAGTGGACTCGAAGGCCGGCGAAGGTTCGGAGTTTATCGTTGCATTGCCCATATAGCGGCCTCATGGCCTCATTCTGATTTTTTACGCCCCGGTACCGCCTGAACAGCTGTGATTAATTATTGCTTGCAACTTTGACAGGTCTGGTGAACTCTTGAACCGATGAACTGATGAACTGACGACTTACCTCACCACCTTCACCCTCACGGCCTGGAATCCTTTCGGCCCCTTTTCGATTTCATATTCCACTTTGCTGCTTTCCCTGACTTCGTCCTGCAGGTCGTTGATGTGTACAAAAATGCTTTCCTGGCTTTTCTGATCACGGATGAATCCGTAGCCTTTGGATTCGTTGAAAAAAGTGACCACCCCTTTATGGATCAGTTCAGCGGGATCGGGCTCCGCCTGTTTCGGTACGCCAATCTCAATATCTTCGGCTTTTACTTCGACCCTTTGAGCCGGATCCGGTTTGACGCTGGTGACGTTGCCGTCATGATCTACATAAGAAAAATAATCGTTTGGATTGGCCAATTTGGCATTTTCCTTTCGCTCCAGCTTCCGCTCTTCTTTTTCTTTTTTCTTGGCTTGTTTTTTCTTTTCTCTTTCTTTTTTGTTCCAGGATTCTGCCATGTGATGGTATTGATTGATAAAATAGTTTTTCCCCCAATGGGCGAAAGCAGATCTGAAGTAAAAACAGGCTATGAATTTATAAGATCCGGCGGCGCTAAATTACGGATTTCCGGGAGTGAAATCATTTAATACTTCAAATGAGGCTTCCGCTTCATAAACCCAGAAAAAAAACCGCTTGATCGGGCAAACTTCCTGGCCCTGTGTTTCCTGGGATAAAAACCAGGGCTAAGGTCCCTGCAAAGACCGTGTAAGTTATTGAGCTTTTGTTGATTACTTCTGATTGGCTGCCAGGTAATCATCCAAAACGGCCATCAGCTCATTGAAGGTAGGGCGATGAGCAAAAGCCGTATAATTTTAACCATTTGGTTGAGGGGGGTATGAATTTCCATCACTGGCCTATGTCCACCCTGAATAAAACCACCGAAAAAGTACTTTTCAAACCAGTTGCCGGCCTGTGCAGCCTTCAATGGAATGTCTCCGGGCCGGCCTTTTTGCCTAGCCTTGAATTTGATGGAACGGTTGCCTATCGGGCCAGCTGAATTGCCGACTTACTACCTTGCGGACTTACCCTTTAATCCCCCAACATCTCCCTGAACTTATCCAATTCCAGTTTCCCGGCAAAAGCCAATTCTTCCTGCTCAGAGGCAAAACCACGGGTTTTGATGTTGAACAGGGTTTGATTCAGGGGGACCTGGATTTCACTCACCCGGATCTGTTTGCTGGTTCCCTTGTCGTCCGTGAAGTCCTCCATCTCGGTTTTCATTATGGCTCTTTTGGTTCCAACCCGTACACTTTTATTCCCCTGCCCCAGCATGGATGGATTGGTGATGTACATATTCAGGGCATTGAGCATGGGGGAGTTGGCCATGATCAGGATTTCAGCACTGTTTTCCGGTTTGGCAGGATGCTGATAGGAGCGGGAGATTTGCATACCCATGCCCATGACGGCACCGGCATTGGTGATTTCGCCCTCGCCGGTGGCTTTCAGGCCGTTGATTTCAGCCGGCAGGGCTTCGGCGATCTGCCTGGCCAGGATGCTATTGATTTCATTGATGGCATCCTGGAGGCTAAGTTGGGCTTGTTTATAATTTTTTTTCGCTATAAAATCCTGGGCTTCTTTGATATAGGTGTCGACCGGGGATTGGCTGAGGCTGGTTCCTGAAACCAAAATAACAGCGCAGGCAAATAATAAAGTTTTCATGGATTTGAATTTGTATTTTATGACCCTTAAGTTACCATAACGGATGCCCTTGATTCAATTATTTCTTTGAAACCCGGTAAAATTCAGACAAGGTCGCCGGAATGACAATTTTAACATTTGAAAGCCGGGAGTCAGAATATTCAGAGTGAGACATCCCCGTTCACCCATTGAATGCCCCAATTGCTCAATTAAACACACCAGCCAATAGAACCCGTTTCCTTTTAAATTTTGTGGGGTATATTTTTATTTATTCTGAGGCCCAATTTATTATCTTTTGAACCCTTTAAACCTTTAAATCATGAAAAAATGGTTGTTCTTAGTCCTCTTGGTTCCCATATTTGCTTGCGAGGACACCTTTACCCTGCCTGAACCGGAAATTGCACAAACCGCCGCCTTCCCCAAGGTAACCAACCAACGTTATGTCCTGCCCGTAGACTTGAAAACCTGTGTGCCCTGCTCCAACGGAGGAAAGGCAGAAGATTTGATCATTAAAGGGAACCTGATGGTGGATGCCATTGTGACCTTTAATTCACCGAAGTCCTTCACGGCCAAACTTTATTACCAGGCCCTGGATGTAACAGGGGTTGGGGAAACCACCGGAACAGTTTATAAAGCCTCGAATTCCATGCAGGTCATCGGCTTCAACCAGGCGGAAAACAGGAAGACCTTTTTAAACGACCTGAATGGTCCACTGGAAGGCATGCCCCCTGTTTTGGTCATGAAAGACAGTTATTTTGTCCGGATCAGTGAAGAAGGCAAAGTCTCCGTGCAGCAGGTAAACATCAATTTTGACTGCAAATAGCTGGTCGGAAGGTTCAGCGGATAAGGCATCATACCGGCTCCAATTTGCATCGACTTGACCAACCGGGGACTCCAGGGTCGCATCCGGGCTGTAGATTCAAAATCTGATGTATTCGATTTTGGGAGTTATCTTTTAATGATATCTGCTTGGCGATCGATGAGGCACGGAGGCAATTTTTGAATTGGGAATCCTAATGAAGTCTTTTGTTCTGAAATTTGTTTACTCAGGGAAGATCGTGTATTCACCACCGTTTGCTCATTCTTTACTGCCAAATGCTCATTCTTAATTTTTTTTTCCTGTAATTGCTATATCATTACTTCGAATTTGGTAAAAAAGATACGGGCCTCAATTCCAAATCAGTCATGAAAAGCTTTCATTTACTCGAATCACTTCAGAGGATATGGATTGGGATTGCTATTTTCTTGATGGTCATAGAATCCGCCAAGGCTCAAACGAGGTTGATCAAAGGCAGTGTTACCGACCAGGATGGCCTTCCCCTGTTCAGCGCCAATGTCATCCTGAAAAATTCTTCGACAGGCACAGTCTCCGACGAAAGCGGGAATTTTTCATTGAGTATGAATCCAGGTGACACCCTCCTGGTGTCCTACCTGGGCTATATTTCAGTCGAAAACGTCATTGATTCCGTTTATTTTTTTCATATCCGCTTACAACCAGATCCGATCAATCTTGACGGACTGGTGGTGACAGGATACACGACTCAAAGAATGAAGGAGATCACAGGTTCTGTTGCTATTGTTTCTCCAAGGGAACTCATAAGCTTGCCTGCGGGTCAGACTGAGCAAATGCTGCAGGGTCGGGTAGCCGGATTAAATGTAATTACCTCCGGAATGCCCGGGGGGAAGAGCAATGTATTCTTGCACGGCATTGGGAATTTTGGCGATGTCACCCCCCTTTACATTATTGATGGTGTGCAGGGAAATATCAACCTGCTCAACCCGGGAGATATAGAATCCATCCAGGTCCTGAAGGACGCGGGTTCTTTTGCCATGTATGGAGTACGCGGATCAAATGGGGTGATTGTTGTGACGACTAAAAAAGGTAAGGAGGGCAGGACTTTAGTCGGTTATGACACTTATATCGGGAAGCAATTGCCCCTGAAGCGAGGACCTGACCTGCTCAATCCCACCGAGATGGCTCAATTAACCTGGTTGGCTTTAAAAAATTCGGGACAAGTCGGGCCGGATGGGTATCCTGTTCATCCTCTATACGGGACCGGACCACAGCCGGTGCTCCCCGACTACCTGGTGGCCGGTCCTCACGTGGGGACTCAGGCAACGGGTGCAAGGGTACACCCTGATTTGTACAACCTGGACTTCAGCGCCGGCGGGCTGTATCAGATCGTGGCGGCTAATAAAACCGGGACGGACTGGTTCCATGAAATTTTTAAACCTTCCCTGAGTCATCAACATAGCCTTACTTTCTCGGGCGGAAATCAGAAAAACAAACATCTCTTTTCAGTTGGTTATCTGGATCAGCAGGGTACATTGATCAATACCCACTTAAAAAGAATTACGGCCAGGGTAAATACCTCATACAGCCTCCGGGATCAAATCAGGGTAGGACAAAATCTGCAACTGGCATCCCTGGAAAACCCTCAAATCCCCACCCAGCAGGGTCCAAACAACAATATCATATTCCGTACGTTTACATCAGATCCCATTTTACCGGTCTATGATATTCGTGGCGGGTGGGCCAGTTTCCGTCCGGATAATTTATCTGAAAACCTGGTGGCAGAACGTTCCATATCCAAAAATGACCGTTCCGCAGCATGGGAGATTTTCGGTAATGCCTGGGCAGAAATTGATTTTCTCAAGAGGTTTACCGTACGCAGTCTCTTTGGCGGCAGTTATACAAACCATTACAATTACCGCTTCGGATTTACCGGATACACAGGGAATCAGGGATCGCCAAACAATTCGTTTGATGAATTTTCCGGTTACGGGACATTATGGAGCTGGACCAACAGTGTACAATACGATCATCAATTTGATGAAAAACACTTCTTAAAAGCGTTCATCGGGATCGAAGCCATCCGGAATTACAGCAGGGAAGTAGGTGGCCGGCGAACGGGACTTTTTTCCAACGACCCCAATTACCGCTTTCTGAATAATGGACAGCCGGGAAGTCAGGTCAATTATAGCCATGCTTTGAATTCCACCCTCTTCTCCTGGATCAACCGTTTTGATTATGGCTATAAAGACAAATATTTCCTGAGTGCCACGTTTAGAAACGATGGCTCTTCGGTTTTTGGGCCAAAATCAAGATATGGCTGGTTTCCTTCCCTGAGTGTCGCATGGAGGATGAAGGAAGAAAAATGGCTCAAGGATTTAAAGGGGCTGAATGAACTTAAACTCAGGGCTGGCTGGGGTATAACCGGCTTCTATGGCAATACGGATCCTTACAACCAGTTCAACTTGTACGGCGGCTCGGCAGGCGATGCCTATTATGATATATTTGGGACCAGCAATACCATTGTACAAGGATTTCGCGCCACCCAGACCGGTGAACCAGCAACCGGCTGGCAAGAAGACCAGTTGGTGAATGTTGGCATTGAAACCATATTTTTTGGGAGTAAACTGAGCTTCACGGCAGATTGGTATCAAAAGAAATCAAAAGGACTTTTGTTCCCGCTCACCCTGCCTGATATCCTGGGAGGGGCCCGGTCCCCAAATGCAAATGTTGGAAATATACAAAATGAAGGACTGGACCTCCTCATCAGTACACAAGGTAGGTTTTTTCAACAGGGTAGTTGGGATATATCACTTACTGGTAATGCGAATAAAAACAAGATAATAAAATTAAATGACCTTGCCTTTTTTGATGCTGCATTTGAACAAGGAGGCCTTTTTGTACGGAATCAGGTTGGCCATCCGGTCAGTTCATTTTTCGGCCACCAGGTGATCGGATATTTCCAAAATCAGGAAGATATCGACAAATCTCCTGTTCAGCAGGCAGCCGCCCCGGGAAGGTTCAAATACCTGGACGCGGACCAGAACGGAGTCATTAATGCAGAAGACCGGGTGCATTTTGGAAATGCGAATCCTGATCTTACCCTGGGTCTGAGCCTGGGACTTTCATTCAGGAATTTTGATTTTAACGCTTTTTTTTATGGTTCCTTCGGCAATGAAATCATGAATGTAACCAAAGGCCTCAAAGATGTTTATGCAGGATTTCCAGGGTCTTCCAATACTGCTAAAAGCAAATTGGCCTTGTATCAATCGTGGACTCCAGAACGGCCTGATGCCCGGGCACCCATTGCGGAAAACAATTTCAATTTCAGCAACCTCGGCACCGTCAATTCATTCCTGATGGAGGATGGCTCTTATCTCAGGAACAAATCCCTGATCCTGGGGTACTTAGTGTCTTCATCGGTACTGGATAAATGGAAGATCAATAAATTGCGATTTTATGTTCAGGTTACCAATTTGTTTACCCTTACTTCCTATTCCGGCCTCGATCCGGAACTTTCTGGTTTCAGTGCGGCTTATGGGCTTGATTTTGGCAATTACCCCAACAATCAAAAACAATTTTTATTCGGTTTGAATATGCTTTTCTAAGATGATTAAATCAAAGGACATTAATCGGATTTTAATCAAAGGAATAAATTATTTATTGCTTTGGTCTTTCTTTCTGATGGTTTCCATGTTTTTAATGAGGTGCAGTGAAACCTTTCTCGAAAAAGGTCCCCTCGGTCAACTGGATGAAACTCAATTGGCCAATAAGCGCGGAGTAGAAGGCTTGTTGATCGGCGCTTATTCACTCCTGGATGGCGTCGGGGGCAATAAAAGCGACCTGGGTTCTGCCGCCTCCAACTGGATTTATGGCAGCATCTGCGGAAGTGAAGCGTATACAGGCTCTTTCCTGGGAGACGGGCCTTTTTATTTTGAGCAGTTTGCCGCGACTTCGTCTTCCTACGAACTGAGCAATAAATGGGGTACTGTTTATGATGGTGTTCAAAGAGCCAATACAGTATTACGAGTCATGGAAGGAGCCCATGACATTTCCGAACCGGACCGGTTGAGGATCACAGCGGAAGCCCGGTTTTTACGCGGTCATTACCATTTTGAAGCAAAAAAAATCTGGGCCAGGATACCTTTTATTGACGAACTTGTCACTTACGAAGCAGCTAATTATCGCATAGGAAATGACAGCGATGCCTGGGCAGGGATCGAAGCTGATTTAAAATTCGCTGCTGAAAATCTACCCCTCAGCCCTTACCAGGGTGCAGTCGGCAGAGTTAATAAGTATTCTGCCAGTTCCTTATTGGCAAAAGCGTATGTATTTCAGAAGAAATTTTCTGAGGCAAAACCATTGTTGGATTTCGTGATCCAAAGTGGAAAATATCAATTGGGAAATTATCACGATAACTTTAATCCTGAGACAAAAAACGGCCCCGAATCCGTGTTCAGTGCACAGATGTCCGTCAATGATGGGGCCGGGGGTTTAAATGGCAATTTTGGCGATTTATTTAATTTTCCGGGTACCGGATCCGGTCCCGGGGGATGTTGCGGTTTTTTTCTGCCTTCCCAGTACCTGGTGAATCATTTTAAAACCGATTCGGTAACCGGCCTCCCGGACCTGGATCATTTTAATGAAATGGATGTAAAATACGACTCAGCCCTTTTGTCTTCCGATCCCTTCATTCCATATATGGGAACCCTGGATCCCCGCCTGGATTGGACGGTGGGCAGGAGGGGCATCCCATATTTGGATTGGGGCGATCATCCGGGGATGGCCTGGATACGGGATCAAAATTATGCGGGACCTTATTCGCCTAAGAAAAACGTGTTTTATAAAAGGCAACAGGGCGTATATACTGACGCGACCTTCTGGGGAAACAATGCCACTGCAAATAATGTTAACCTGATCCGTTATGCTGATGTTTTATTATGGGCTGCCGAGGTGGAAATAGAAACAGGCAATCCCGATAAAGCCAGGGACTATGTCAATCAAATCAGGCGAAGGGCGGCAAATCCCGCCGGATGGGTCTATAAAGCGGATGGTCAGCCGGCTGCCCAATATAAAGTCGGAGAATATATGGAACCCTGGACTGACCGGGATTTAGCTTTGAAAGCAGTCCGTTTTGAGCGAACTCTGGAATTAGCCATGGAGGGGCACCGGTTTTTTGACTTGGTGAGGTGGGGCATTGCAGACCGTGAAATTAATGCGTATCTGGCAAAAGAAAAAAAATTGAGGTCTTATCTGAATGGCGTGACTTTCATCAAAGGTTGTCATGAATTTTTTCCCATCCCCCAGGTTCAGATCGATCTGAGCACCAGTC
>CAYOPD010000141.1:0-5697 GCA_964405735.1 uncultured Saprospiraceae bacterium
CCGTCCGGGAAACCATTTCTTTTTTTGAAGAACGCAGCAAACTTTCCCAGGTGCGCTTCGAAATCGGAACTGCCGGGAAAAACGATTATCTGCAATCCCAGGTAGACCTCAACGTACAGCGTACGAGTGAACTCAATATCCTCAACAGCATCGAGCTGGCCAAGATGGAACTCAACCGGGTCATGGTACGCGATCCCTTTACCCCTTTTGATGTGGAAGACATACCGGCACCTGAAGGCCTGCCCTCCCGAGAGGAAATGATGCAGGCCATTGACGCTCAAAACCCGCAGGTAGCCGTCCTTCGCTTCAATCAGAAAATACTCGACCAGCTCAGACAGGAAATCCTGGCGACACAAAAGCCCAGCGTTTTCGCCAATGCATCCGCCAATTTCAACCGGAACAGCAGCACCGCCGGTTTTAACCTGTTCACCATGACCTATGGCCCCCAGGCCGGGCTGAGCCTCTCCGTGCCTTTGTTTGCCGGCCCCATCGTACGCCAACAGGTTAAGGTCAACGAACTGCAATACAAAAACCAGGACCTACAGATCCTGAATGTAAAAAATGACCTGACCAGCCTGGCTGCCAATGCCTATCAGAACTATGAAAACGCCAACCGCCAGATCGGGCTGGAAGAACAAAACCTGGCTATCATCCGCGAACACAATGCCATTTCCATGGAGCGCTTCCGCAAGGCAAGCATTACGACTGTGGAACTCAGACAGGCCCAGCTCAACCTCATCGAAGCCCAGAACCGGATCATCAACAGCCGGTTTGTTCTCAGGCAAAGCGAGGCCCAGATCCTGTATGTGATGGGCAGGCTGGTCGAACAGTGATGTTCATAGCATTTTTCACTACCTTTTCAAAACTTCATAAATTTGCAGCATGAATCTTTTTGATGTTTATCCCCTGTACGATATCGAACCGGTCAGAGGAAGGGGCTGTTATGTATACGATCAGAAAGGAGTGGAATACCTGGACTTCTATGGGGGACATGCTGTGATTTCCATCGGACATTCCCATCCTCATTATATCCAGCGCATCACCAAACAATTGCAGAAACTTGGATTTTATTCCAACAGCATCATCAATACCCTCCAGAGGGAGTTGGCGGATAAACTTGGGAAAATCAGTGGCTGCGGCGATTACCAGTTGTTCCTGGTCAACAGCGGCGCCGAAGCCAATGAAAACGCCATCAAACTGGCCTCTTTCCAGAACGGAAGAAAAAAGGTGATCTCCTTTAAAAAAAGCTTCCATGGCCGCACCTCCGCGGCCTGCAATGTCACCGATGACCCGAAAATAAAGGCGGAAATCAATAAGACCTTTGACGTTGAATTCTGTATGCTCAATGAAGTCGGCCGTGTAGAAGAATTGCTGGAAACACGCGAATACGCCTGCGTGATCATTGAGGGCATCCAGGGTATAGGCGGCGTGTACGTTCCGGATGCCACCTTCCTGCGGGAACTGCAAACGCTTTGCCAAAAGACGGAAACCCTTTTTATCCTCGATGAAATACAAAGCGGTTATGGCCGCAGCGGCAAGTTTTTTGCCTACCAGCACGCCGACGGTATCCGGCCCGACCTGGTCACGGTCGCCAAAGGCATGGGCAATGGATTCCCGATCGCCGGAGTCCTGATCCATCCCGCGATCAAAGCCAAATATGGAATGCTCGGCACCACGTTCGGCGGCAATCACCTGGCCTGTGCGGCAGCGCTTGCTGTCCTCGAAGTCATGGAAGAGGATGAACTGATCAATCATGCCGGCGAAGTGGGCGAATACCTCATGGCCGAAATGACCCATATTCCACAGGTGAAAGAAGTGCGCGGTAAAGGACTGATGGTGGGTGTACAATTTGATTTTCCGGTCGCGGATCTCAGGAAACAGCTTGTATTCAAAGAAAGGGTTTTCACAGGGTCCGCTGCCGATCCCAATACGCTTCGTTTATTGCCTCCGCTGAGCATCCAGACCAACCAGGTCGACCAGTTGACGGAAAAACTCCGTTCCGTGCTCAGGACCATTTCAGACAAAACCCCGGGCTACCGTCCTGTGGCCAAGGCATCTTCCAAGTCCTGATCGACTGGCCTTAAGTCAAAATGTCCTCGTGTGGTTGAGGGCCGGAATTGAAGGTTACGATCTTTTTGAGGTAAAGACATCGTAAAACTGCGCAGTATGCCATAGGTGCGCGAACCCCGGCTTGTGTGAGTTAGCCCTGAAAGGGCGGCATTTCCCGAGCATCGGGCGTATAGCCCGATGCTCGGGAAGGTCGGGTTGGATCGCCCTGCAAGGGCATCATTAATTTATTAACCCTGTCAATATTCGCATTAATATTTATCCGCCTTTTATGCATAATACCGATCCAGAGTTTGATAAATAGGATTTGCATGTTTGAATAAATGATGCCCTTGCAGGGCGAAGGGAGTTTTTCCAATCCCCAGCATTGGGCAATCTTGCCCAATGCTGGGGGAATGAAGGCCTTTCAGGCCGGCTCTTGCCGGCCGATTGTGAGTGTGATATCAAATTAGAAAGTGTAATAAAACCTCATCCTGAAATACGGTATGATAAATTGTAAGAATTAAAATATTCATTTGACACACGGAGATTTGGAGGGCACGGAGGCTGGCACTCCCGATTGTTATCGGGACGGGCCAAAAATCGACACCCCGGATTCTTCAGCCCTATTGATATGGCCTATCCTTGCCGTGATTGCCTTATATTTACGCCTGTTGCATGAATCATTTTCTATCATTCCGGGATGTGGCGGATAAAGAAGCCCTGCTCCAGCGGGCCCTGTCTTTTGCCCGGGATCCCTGGCAGTCCGAGGACGCGGGAAGGCACAAGACCCTGGGCATGTTGTTTTTTAATCCGAGCCTCCGTACCCGGCTGAGCACCCAGCAGGCCGCATATCAACTCGGTATGAAGGTGATCGGTCTGAACGCGGACCAGGGCTGGAAGATGGAATTTGAGGAAGGCGTTGTCATGAATGCCGACCGTGCAGAACATGTCAAGGAAGCCGCAGCCGTCATGAGCCAGATGGTGGACCTCATTGCCATCCGCTCCTTTCCCGGGCTAGCCGACCGGGACAAGGATTACCGGGAGGAAGTCATGACGAGCTTTTGCAAATACGCCAGCGTACCCATTCTCAACCTGGAATCCTCCACCCTTCATCCCTTGCAGTCCTTTGCGGATATCATGACGATGGAACAGCACCGCGACCAGGATCGGAAAAGCACCAAAGTGGTCCTCAGCTGGGCGCCGCATATCCGCGCTTTGCCCCAGGCGGTATCCAACAGTTTTGCCCAATGGTCCCTGGGTTACGGCTACGATCTTGTGATCACCCACCCTGAAGGCTATGAACTGGATGAGGCTTTTACACGGGGCGCACGCATCGAATACGACCAGGACAAGGCCCTGGAAGGCGCTTCCTTTGTTTATGCTAAAAACTGGAGCGCCTACCGGGATTATGGCAAAATACTGAACCAGGATCCTTCGTGGATGATTACCGCAAAAAAAATGGACCTGACCAAACAGGGAAAATTCATGCATTGCCTGCCGACCAGGCGCAACCTGGAAATTGCGGACGCTGTTCTGGACGGGCCGGATTCCCTGGTGCTGAAACAGGCCAGGAACAGGATTTTTGCGGCTCAGGCGGTGATGTTTGGATTGCTGTAATAGGCGGAGATTTAAATCTTTGTCACCTTAGGTGCATACTAATTTTGGATTCAGCCTTGCTTTTTTTAGGTCAACCGCATTTATTCTGTAAAGCGTTACAATATTGTCTTTATGCAACGAACTAAAAAACAGGTTATAGAAGTCAAATTCTATTCTGTCGACAAGTATTTAATATGTCTTCTTTTTCGTCATTAAGTTGCAGCCAACGGTTTACGTATTGGCGATGTTGGGCATTTGAAAAACGTCAACCCAATATTTGCATAAATGCCCAATAAAATTACAAAAGTTGAGTTTACAATGTCCGTCTCACTATGGCCAATACGATGTGCGGTAGTTTTTCATGCTGCGATTTCATTTTTTTTGTCGTTTGTCAATAGTGCTGCACCTAACCAATATAATGACAAAAATGGTATTCCTGGAATAAAGAACAGAAATAAAAATTCAAAGCCTTTCGGAATATTCATTTGAGTAAAATAAATGACAGTTGCTGAAATAATGCCTAATAGACCTAGGATAATGACTAAAATCGGGCTCCATATTTTGGTTTGTCTCGATTTGTAAAGATGCAATGAGAGCCAAATAATGGATATAAATTGAATATATCGTCCAATTACTCCAATTCTAATAATATTAAAGTTATCATAGTTTTTACCAAACTCTTCAGCCTTTTTACCTTCAGTTATCCAGTCTTTTAATCCTTCCGGATATAGATAATGATGGGTAAATTCCCATAAAAATTCCGCAAATGCAAGAGTAAAAAGCAGAAGTATTATCCATCTGCCTGGGTGTTTTATTTTTACAACATTGCCTTTAAAGAGAAATACAGTAAATACACCAAAAAGTAAGGCTGCTATGAATAGAAAAACATATCTTAAATGTTCACGTTCCGGGTGTTCGAGTATTTTTATGCTGAGGTCAGGAGGTGCAGCCAAACCTATTATTCCTACAATAGGACATATAAGCAAAAAGAGAAGTACGCCTATCCTGTTTAACTGAAAATATCTCAAAATCAGAAATATTGTCGAAGCAATAACAATAGACATACCAGTCCAGATTAATAAATAAGTCTTAAAACTGTTAGTTTCTATGTAGGGTGAATGATTGCCAAGTAAAGCGCCTAACAGAAATGGAAGTAAAACTAAAATTAAAGCAGTCAGATTTTTTAATATTTTCTGTTTCATTTATTAGTATTTAAAATTTTAATTTTGGAATGACTATTGGGTGTCGTTAAAATTACCGTCAGCATCTGGATTTTCGCAATATGCGTTAATATCATATATCAGTATTAAATGCGAATATCTATATTATCTATGGGACTGCGAAACCTGAATTTATGGGTGTCCGTCAGATGCGTATACAGCTCGGAATTGAGGGATATGTGCACCAGCGATTTTTGGATCTGTCTGAAATCTACTCCGGCTTCGAAGAATTAGGTTGCATAGGAATGTCACAACGTATGAACCTTTGCGTAGGCCTCGACTTGAACCTTATCCAAGGCACGGTGAATAAAGGCATGAATGCTCCCGGCACGGTATGTCCCGCCATCCTGGCTCTCCACAAACCAGTATTGCACAGGATGGGCTTTAAAATATTCCTGCAATGGGACCGACAACTTTTCCGGTAAAACGACATACCTGTCCTTTTTACCCTTTCCGGCCTTTATAAACAGTCATTTATGATCCCAGTCGATATCCGCTTTCCTGAGATGAATCACTTCACTGATCCTGAGTCCGCAGTAGTAGATCATCGTGAGGATCGTTCGGTGCTATAGATTTTCTAGGGAATTTAAAAATTTGAATATTATATCCGCACTGAGCGTTCCGGGAAGTTTACGGGTTTTACGAGGAGTTATTTTACAGAAACCCCTGGTTTCTTTGCGTACTTTCTCAATATAAAACTTCAACGCATTGATAATGGTATTCTGATGCGCTTCCGACCATTTGTTTTATTTGATTTCATGCCGGAGCCATTGTTGAAATCATAGAGAGCCCAATCCTTTGGATGCTTTATCCGGCACTGGTACAGAAAGTA
>CAYOPD010000141.1:5797-10328 GCA_964405735.1 uncultured Saprospiraceae bacterium
CAGACCTCCATAGGAAAGATTGAAGAGCTGCCTTCGGGTCACCCCTTTACTTATGCAAACTGACCGGAATGGCAAGGTTTCTTTCTTGCCCGGAATGCCACGGAGATGGACGGGCACCAGTCGTTAATTCGTAAGCCATTTGGAGCAGCGTTGATTTTTCTTCCAGGCTGAGATCCACCGGCAACTGGGCAAGTCCGATCAGGCGTCTGAAGATTTCCATACCGCAGAATTGCCGGCAAAGGGCAATGGAAAAGTCAGCCGGGGGCTGATATCCTTCGAAGAGATCTTCGACTTCTTTTCTGGATTTCCGCGCCATGAAATAATGGGCCATCATCACCCCGAGATCGTATTCCGCGTAACCAATAAAACTGAATTCGGGATCAATGACCTTAAATCCTTGAGTGGATTCCAACCATCCTCCCGGAAAATAATCACCATGGATGAGGTGGCGGCCACCCCTTCCCAGGTAAAGTCCTTTAAGTTTTAGGATGGATTCCCGCAGAAGTGCATCTTCCCGGTAAGGCCGGGCCAGGTCGGCCAGACCAAATTGAACCTTGTCCAGGTCAAAACCCTGGTCACTTCGGTATGGAAAATCAAAGAGGTGCTCGGCATTCAGTTGGCGGAGGGCCAGATTGGAAGGGTATCCTTCCTGAACCGGGAGGTGGTGCAGGATGGATAAAAAGCGGATGGCATCCTGGTTTAGATTTCTGGGCCAGGAGGCTTCTTTTTTATATATGAAGGTATAGTCGCTCCCTTCGCCCAGGTCTTCGAGGGCCAGGATCCGGTGCCTGCGGTCAAATCCAATCACGCGGGGCATAAAAGCCGAAAGATCCGGGTACCTGCGCACGGCCTGGTAAAAAGCATATTCCGTTTCGATGCGTTCGGGTGGAGCCGGGATGGAGGGGAATTTATTTACGTAAGGTCTCGATTGTTTGAGGATCAGGCTTTTGCCGGAAGCCAGGGTGATTCTCACGATGACGTTCATATTGCCCTCACCGGCTTTGGTGACAGCCATCACATCTTCGCCGTCAAGCCAACCGGTTTCCCGGAGGTAATCCTGAATTTCTTTCCCGGAACTGTCCGGTCTTATCTTGAAGAAGGACATCAGGAACTCAGGATTTTTAATTCAACGCGCTGGTTCCTTGCACGGCCTTCACGGGTCGCGTTGGTATCGATGGGTTTCCTGCGTCCATATCCGACATAGGTCATCCTTTCTTTGGGTATGCCTTTTCGCATGAGATATTCGGCCACCGCCTTTGCCCGGAGTTCGGACAGGCTGTCACAGAAATCATCCTTGGGTAATCCGTTGGTATGGCCGCCGATCTCAACGACCAGGCTTTCATTGTCATGGAGGTAATTGTAAATTTCATCCAGGGCCTGATAACTGTGCGGGGGAATGCTGTCGCTATCGGCTTTGAAATAGAGGTTGTTGATTTTTATAATCTCCCCCACCTTGGGTTTAGGCCTGAATACTACGGGCGGATCGGGTTTGGAAGTGTCTTTTCCGGCTTGCCATACCGGGGGTTTGGGTTTGGGGGTTGCCACCACCGGTTTGGGTGCTTCCATGGGTTGGTTGCAGGGGACCGGTTGGAGGCTTGAGGCATTGTCCAGCAGGATATTGCCATTGTATGGGAACAGCACCGGAGTTTTGAAAAAGGCCTCAAACATGATATAATTGTAATTGGCCTTGGGTTTCAGCCTGAAATCATATCTTTTCCATTCTACATTATCAATCGGAACGCTTTCTGCCAGCAATTCGGAGCGGCCACAGGAAATATTGCCTGCCCAGATCCGCAGCACGGCCGGGATATTAAAATTGAAAATGGAATCGCTCTGCATGCGCAGGATGGGATTGTTGCCAACATTGGTTCGGCTCTTATAATTTTCTGAAGTTGAAATAAAAACACTGAAATTATAACACTGACCGGCCTGGAGGGGGGATTCCAGCATCTGGCTGATGCGCTCCCAGGTATCGTTATTCCTCACGACCAGGCCGACATAGGTTTTACCATGAATGGCCGGTTTGCTGACTTCCCAGAAATTACTGGGGTGGACATCCGGGGCGGATTCGCCCGTAAAACCGCAGTCCGCCCAGCCCAGGGGAGGGGAACTCTGTTTGGGGATATCTTCAAATGAAGGATTCACCAACCGGATCGAGTCAGTATTGGATCTGGACTGGGCCTGGGCCGAAATAAAGGCAAACAGTAATCCAAAGGAATAAATACCGGACCAGAGGCGTGTTTTATTCATTTCAAATGCAAAAATACCGGCTTTATCAGTTAAATAATAGTTACAAAATAAAACAAATCGTTAAGCAGGTCAAATCACGCAAACAGGGGGAGTTTTGTGTTTTTGCCGGTGGTTCATATCACGTTTAATATTTATAATCTGATTCACCACATCTTAAATGATGCCCTTTCAGGGCGATTGGACTTGTTCCAATCCCCAGCATTGGGCAAACTTGCCCAATGCTGGGGGAATGACGGCCTTTCAGGCCTGGCTTAAAAGGCCGTATGTTCAACTGAAAATGAATGCAGGCATGAAGGTACAGACCTTTTCAGGAAAGCATTGGATGCGTAGCCCTGAAAGGGCGCTATTTCCCGAGCTTCGGGCGGTAAGCCCGGAGCTCGGGAACACGTTCATCTCAAATCGCCCCGCAGGGGCATTATTCTTTTTTCATCCCGAGAAAGCATTCAGGCCCGTGACATCCATGCCTGTGATCAACAGATGAATATCATGGGTCCCCTCGTAGGTCAATACGGTTTCCAGGTTCATCATATGACGCATGACGGGATATTCGTTGGTAATGCCCATGCCGCCCAGGATTTGCCTGGCCTCCCTGGCGACGGTAATGGCCATGTGCACATTGTTCCTCTTGGCCATGGAGATCTGGGCCGGGCTGGCCTTTTTCTGATTGGCCAGTACCCCAAGCCTCCAGGTCAGCAACTGGGCTTTGGTGATCTCGGTGATCATCTCCGCCAGTTTTTTCTGGGTCAGTTGAAATTGGCCGATGGGACGGTCAAATTGTATCCTTTCCTTGCTGTAACGGAGCGCCGTGTCATAACAGTCCAGGGCGGCTCCGATAGCCCCCCAGGCTATCCCATATCGGGCTTTTGAAAGGCAGGAAAGGGGGCCTTTCATGCCTTTGACACCGGGCAGGACCTGGCTTTTGGGCACTTTTACCTCTTCAAATACCAGTTCGCCGGTGATGGATGCCCGGAGCGACCATTTACCGTGGATTTCCGGTGCTGTAAATCCAGGGCTTCCTTTTTCCACGATCATGCCCCGCACGACGTTTCCCTCATCCTTGGCCCATACGATGGCGAGGTCGGCAACCGGGGAGTTGGTGATCCACATCTTGGCCCCATTAAGTATATAATGATCACCGGCATCTTTAATGCGGGTAGTCATGCCCGCGGGGTCGGATCCATGGTCCGGTTCGGTGAGCCCGAAACAACCGATGAATTCCCCGCTTCCCAGTTTGGGCAAATATTTTCTTTTTTGTTCTTCGCTGCCGTAGGAATAAATGGGATACATGACCAGGGATCCCTGCACCGAAGCCATGGAACGCACTCCGCTGTCCCCGCGCTCCAGTTCCTGCATGATCACGCCATATGCGATTTCATCCATGCCGCCGCCGCCGTATTCCACAGGCAGGCTGGGCCCGTAAGCGCCGATTTCCGCGAGTCCCTTAAACAAATGCGTGGGGCAGGCAGCCCTGTTGGCATAGTCCTCAATGATCGGGCTGACTTCTTTTTTAACCCAGTCCCTGACCACCTGCCGGGCCAGGAGATGATCTTCATGGAGCAATTCATCGACCTGGAAATAATCGTGGTGCTGATAGCGGTCCTCGCGTTGGGATGGTTTCATGGAGCAAAAATAGAAGAATCGAAGGGATTGGGGATTCAGGAGACCATATAGGGTGTATGACCGAAGAAGGATTACAAATTTCTATACCTGTAAAACAGACCAGCAACTTGTCAAGCTCCCTTCGTAAGAATTTTAACCAGGCTGCGTTTGAATTGATGATTCAGGTTTTTAACCGCAATGGACGCAGAGAGTGAGAAGGAATCGCAGAGAAACCAATGTGGTCTACCCGACCGTTCGTATCTTGTTTATGGATCTATTATTAAAAAATCTATGAATAGCCATAAAGGAAAGATCGCCCTCGAAGGACTTCGGCTCTTTGCCCGCCACGGATATTATGAGGAAGAACGCCTCCTGGGCAGGGAATTTATCCTGGATATCTATGTCGGTACAGACCTCGGGGACCCGGGCCTCACCGACCTGCTCAAGGACACCATCGATTATGAAAAAATCATTGCCATCTGCCAGGAGGAAATGAAGATTCCTTCCAAACTCCTGGAGCACGTCGCCTACCGCATCCGCGAAAGGATCCTGGCCCTGGCTGGAAGGGATTCCGGAGTAAAAGTCAGGATCTCCAAACCGAATCCCTTGCTGGATGTGGAGTTGGGGAGGTTTTATGTGGAGTTGGGGTGATATGCTAAATTTTAAAAATTTAGCATATCTC
>CAYOPD010000142.1:0-10199 GCA_964405735.1 uncultured Saprospiraceae bacterium
CCCGACCTTCCCCGCTACCCATTCTTTAAGCTTATCATAACATATCGGGCAATCCTCTTTCTACAAAGCAAAATCTATCTTTGCCGGCATTCATGAGTTATTTCGACTGGGCCATATTGATCTTTTCCCTGGTAGGCATCGTGACTTATGGGATATACAAAACCCGTGGGCCCCAGGACAAGGATTCTTTCCTGAAAGGCAATACTGAAGGCCGCTGGTGGGCAGTATGCCTGGGCGTGATGGCTACCCAGGCGAGCGGCATTACCTTTTTGTCCACCCCGGGCCAGGGCTACAGCGACGGGTTGCGGTTTGTCCAGTTTTACCTGGGATTGCCCATCGCCATGCTCATAATCTGCGTCACTTTTATTCCGGCCTTTTTCCGTTCCGGGGTGTTTACCGCCTACGAATACCTTGAGAAAAGATTTGACCTCAAGACCCGCCTGCTCACCTCCTTCCTTTTTTTAATACAAAGAGGATTGCAGGCAGGGATTACCTTATATGCCCCGGCCATTATCCTGAGCGCCCTCTTCGGCTGGAATTTTAAACTGGTCATCCTCTTCACCGGTTTAGCGGTGATTTTATATACCGTGAGCGGGGGTGCAAAAGCGGTGAGCAAAACCCAAAGCATTCAAATGGTGGTCATGTTGGGCGGGCTCCTCTTCATTTTTTTCCTGATCTTATACAAACTGAAGGGTGTATCCCTGGATCAGGCCCTTCAAATTGCAGGATGGTCAGGAAAAATGAATGCGATCAATTTTAATTTCGACCTCAAAGACCGGTATAATTTCTGGTCGGGCATTATCGGAGGAGCCTTTGTGGCTTTAGCCTATTTCGGGACGGATCAATCCCAGGTACAGCGTTATCTCGGAGGACAGTCCATCACTCAAAGCCGGCTGGGTCTTATCGCCAACGGCCTGGTGAAAGTGCCCATGCAGTTTTTTATCCTCCTTACGGGTGTGATGGTTTTTGTATTCTACCAGGTCAACGGCAGCCCCCTGTTTTTTAACCAGCAGGTGGAAGCCAAAGTTCTGAGTTCCAACCAAGCATCTGCCTACCAGGAAAAACAAATGGCACTGGCTGAAATTTCGAAAGGCAAACAGCAAATGCAAACCCAATTGTTGCAAGCTGCCACCCCGGACCCAGGCGTGCAGGCCCGGCTTCAAAATCTCCTCCAGCAGGAAAATGCGGTCAGGACCGAAGGAAAAGCCATAATCAAACAAGCCCTTCCGGATACCGAGACCAATGACCGGGATTTTATATTCCTTCATTTTGTGCTCAATCAATTACCCATGGGGCTCATCGGTCTTCTGCTGGCGGTAGTCTTTGCGGCTACCATGTCCTCCACCTCAGCGGAGATCACAGCACTGGCGGGAACCACGACCATAGATTGGGTACATCGATTGTTTAAAAGACGAAAACTGGACGATCTGATGATCATTTTCCTCACAAGGGTATTTACGGTCGCCTGGGGCCTATTTGCCATTGGATTCGCCATGTATGCCAGCCTGTTTGAAAATCTGATCCAGTTTGTCAACCTGATCGGTTCTCTATTTTATGGAACCATCCTGGGAGTATTCCTGTGCGCCTTTTACCTGAAATATACCCGGGGCCACGCGGTTTTCGTTGCGACCATCCTATCCGAAATCACCGTCATTGTTTTATACAATATTACCGATATCGGCTTTCTCTGGTTCAATCTGATTGGATGTGGCCTGGTGGTATTGATTTCGCTTATCCTTTCCAGCTTCCTGCCTTATCAGGACAAAGAGTTGGTTGTACCCGCGTAAAATACGGGCTTCGGTTTCTAAATTGGTATAAAAAAATGGCAATGCCTTTTTCAAACTACCTACCATCCTTCTTTAAACCCATTCTGGTCCTTATTTTGATCCTGAATGGGTCCGGATCCGCCGCCCAGAGTGCAAAAACATTGGATCTGGCTGGTTTTCTTAGCGACTACCTGGATATTCACCGGCTGCCAGCTTACCTGACAGATACCTATTGCGCCCAGGTATCCTCCTATGACACCTCCGGTGGAAACGACGACGGCTTCAGCGGAAAATATTCATTCCTACGGCGCAATCCGGACAGCAGCCTGGTCCTGTTTGATCTAAAAGGCCCTGGTGTGATCCAGCGCATCTGGACTCCTACTCCTTCAGACGACAGCCTCGATTTTTTTATAGACGATACCACCAGGCCGGCCTTTACCATCAGGTACCGGGATCTGTTTTCCGGTGAGGTTTATCCTTTTGTAGCACCCCTCTGCGGAAATCAACTGGGCGGTTTTTATTGTTATCTGCCCATCCCATTCAACAAACAGTGCAGAATTGTTTATAAAGGGAAAAAAACTCAATTCCACCAGATTCAATACCGGCTTTATCCTGCTCCATGGACGGTCACGCCTTTCCAAATGACGATGGATCCGGAGGTGAAAAAGATTATGGAAAAACTGGAAAAGGACTGGTCAGCAGGGCCTACTATTGGGCTTTTTTCCGGAACGACACCGGTTAAACAGTATGATAAAGAGATCAGCCTTCGACCGGGCCAGCAAACCACCTTATTTTACCTGGCTCAGGGCGGACGCATTACAGGTTTTGAAATGAGCCCCGCCTCCGCTTTTGAAGGATTAATAAAAGACCTTGATATCCGGATTACCTGGGATCAGGAATCCCAGCCTGCGGTCCATTGCCCGGTAGCCGATTTTTTTGGTTTTGCTTTCGGAAGGATATCCATGAAAAGCCTGTTGCTGGGTTCCGACGGAATTAAAAACTATTGTTATTTCCCCATGCCTTTTGACCGGTCGGCAAAGATCGAACTGATCTATCGCCTTCGGCCGGGAGAGGCCCAGCAACCGGTCCGGATTCATTCAAAAATCTGGGTTCAGCCGGTCAGGAGGATTGCTGCCCGGGAGGGGCGTTTTTATTCCCATTATTCCGCCACCACAGAAGTACCTGAAGGCAAACCCCATACCTTGCTCGATGTAAGCGGAAAAGGGCATTTTATAGGCACTGCCCTCCAATGCCAGGGCCTGAGGCCGGGAATGACCCTGTTTTTTGAAGGGGATGATTTTAGCAGGATCGATGGAGAAGCCCGCATGCATGGTACGGGATCGGAAGACTATTTCAACGGGGGATGGTATGCCCTGCTGGACCGATGGGATGGCTCATACAGCCTACCCTTGTCCGGATCACTGGATTATTCCCTCCCCTTCTGCCGTACGGGCGGGTACCGGTTTTTCATTGCGGATAAAATTTCATTTGAAAAATCCTTCTACCATACCATAGAGCACGGCCCGGTGCAAAATAATATTCCGGCAGCATACACCTCCGTCACCTATTATTACAGCGATCAATCCGGCACCAAACAACAGGCTCCTGAAGCGAAAAACACCATCGTCCATCAACCGGATACCTTCATCCTTTATCCCCAGATCGCCTCCTTATCACTGGATGGGGATATCCAGCTAAAAACCAGGTGGGCATATCCGACAGGTGGCCAGACTTTTCATTTTGAAATTAAGGAAGGGGCCATCATCAGGCTATCCCTGGCCGAGATACCCGAAGGAGAATACAGTCTGGACCTGGACTTTGTAGCCGGTCCTGCGGCCTGTGATTTTTCCATCTGGCAAAGACAGAGCCGGAAAAGCGAATGGGTGAATGCCGGTTTAACGGAAATAAAAAGAATCGCTCAACAGGAAATCACAAAACTTAAAGTCGACCACTTAAATCAGACGATCTCGTTTCAATTCAGGCCATCGGGCACAAAAAATCAATTCATCCTCAACCGGGTGATTTTGAGAAAGGAAGGGAATTAAAACTTACTGATTGGTCTCTTTGCGTTTGTTGATCTCATCGCGGATCTTGGCCGCTTTCTCATAGTCCTCTTCGGCAAGCACTTCTTCCAGCATTTTATTGAGCTGGTCCATGGAATATTGATTAAAGGAGCCGCTTGTTTTTTCTTTCTTCACTCCCGGGACCGGTTTTTCTTCGGTTTCTTCCAAAACCACACCTGCGGACTCCAGGATAAAATCAAAGGTGTAGATCGGGCAGTTGGCCCTGACCGCCATAGCGATGGCATCGGAAGTGCGGGAATCGATCTCAATGGTTTCCCCGTTGCGGTTGCAGATCAGGCGCGCGTAAAAAATGCCGTCGAGCAGGTTGTTGATCACCACTTCCTTGATTTCAATGTCAAAAGTATCCAGGGTGTTTTTAAACAAATCGTGGGTGAGCGGACGATTGGGGTTCATTTTTTCCATGGCTACGGCTATGGCCTGCGCCTCGAAACTGCCGATCACAATGGGCAGCTTCCGGTTTCCTTCAAGTTCACCCAATACCACAGCATAGTTGTGAGATTGCGAAATGCTGTGGGAAAGGGTTACTATTTCCAGTTCGATTTTTTTCATTTTTCTATGATGCAAATATGCGGAAATTTGTCCTGATGGCGCTCCACGAAGTTGATGATGTGCATCAGTGAAGGTGTTCTTTGTACTTCTTCACAGCGGCGGTTAAGCGCGGCACTACATCAAACAAATCGCCACAGACGCCATAATCCGCTGCCTTGAAAAAAGGCGCCTCAGGATCTTTATTGATAACAACGATCACTTTGGAATTGTTTACCCCGGCCAGGTGCTGAATGGCGCCGGAAATGCCGATGGCGATGTACAGGCTGGGTTTGACCGCAAGGCCGGTCTGGCCTACATGTTCGTGGTGAGGCCGCCATCCTGAATCGGCTACAGGCCTGGAGCAGGCAGTGGCAGCTCCCAATTCCCGGGCCAGGTCTTCCACAATACCCCAATTGCCCGGATCTTTCATTCCACGCCCCGCAGAGACCACCCGCTCCGCCTCCGGCAGCGGGATCTCCCTACTGATCCTTTTGGTTTCTACCACTTTTATCTTTCCGGACGCAGCCGGTTTTTCCAGGATTTCCACGGCCGCCTCATTTCCATCGGATTTCAGGACTACCGCATTGGAAGCAATGCTCAAAATTTTACAGGCTCCTCCCAGGGACAGCCGGGCTGACGCTTTACCGGCGAAGGCCGACCTGGTCACTTCCAACCGGTCCCCCTTGATTTCGGGCAGGCTGTTTACCCCGGAAGCGCAACCGCTCTTCAGCCTGACCGCCAGGCGGCCAAGAATACCTCTGCTGGTGCTGTTTTGTGCCAGGATCACTGCCTTTGCACCAACCTTTGTAGCTTCACGGTCGATAAGGGCGGACAATACTGCCGTATCGGCGACTCCTCCCTCATCCTCCAGGTACAAGACCCGGTCAGCTCCATGGCGACCCGGCAAGCCGGGTTGGGCCGTCCTGCCATACACCAGGACCACACACTGGCCCTGCAACAGCCTGCTGCAGGCATGACCATAACTCACTGCTTCAAGGGCCGCCTTTTTAAAACCGCCCTGGAAGGTTTCGACAAATACCAATACTGACATCTTGATTGTTTTATAGCTTATAATACCCTGGCTTCCTCGTGGAGCAGCCTGACCAATTCATCCATGTCGTCCGGCGCTATCATCCTGACCCCCTGTTTGGGAGCCGGAAGGGTGAAGCCTGCAGGTCGAATAAGTTCATCCGCCAAATTGGGTTCCCGCACGATCAGGGGTTTGGATTTGGCGGTCATGATTCCTTTCATGTTAGGGATCCGCTGCTCGGCCATTCCTTTGGCGCCACTAACCACGGCGGGTAATTGGACTTGGAGTACCTCGACCCCACCTTCAATATCACGTTCGATGGTGGCCGTCGTTTGTTCAACGTCCATTTTGCTCGCAAAAGGCACAAAAGGGAGGGCGAGCATTTCGGAAAGCATGGAGCCCACTTCGGCACCCTGGTAATCAATCGTTTCCTTGCCCATAAGGATGAGGTCAAAGGCCTGGTCTTTCACGACAGCCGCAATCTGGGAAGCGGCGCCATAGCTCGATTCCGGCTGGACATCGATCCGGATGGCATCATCGGCTCCGATAGCCAAGGCCTTGCGGATCATGGGTTCGTGTTGTAGCGGACCCACGTGGATTAACGTGACGGATCCGCCTGATTTTTCCCTGATTTCGAGGGCTTTTACCAGGGCATACCATTCATCGTATGGGTTGAGGATAAACTGTACGCCTTCCGGGTTGTATTCCCGGTTGTCATTTTTGAAACTGACACGGCTGGTGGTATCCGGGGTGACGGAGATACAAACCAATATTTTCATGGCCCAAATTTAAGAAAATATAAGGAGGGCTTTCAGCTCAATTGATCGGTTGTCTGGTCTAAATCAGTACCTTTCATCCAATAAATATGGACCGGAAAGAAACCCTGCTGCGCTTTCTTGAAAAAGATCCCTCCTCCCCTTTTTTATTGTTTGCCCTGGCCAAAGAATACGAAAATGAAAAAAATCACTCCCGGAGCATTGAGATCTACGAACAATTGCTGAAGATGGATCCAAGTTATTCGGGCGCCTATTACCACCTGGGCAAACAGTATGAACTGCTTGGCCGCCCGGATAAAGCAAAAGAAGTTTACCGGGAGGGCCTTGCCCAATGCCGGCAACTAAAAGCCTGGCACGACGCCAACGAACTCCAGGGCGCTCTCAACAATTTACTGCCGCCTGGAGATCCGGAAGACGAATGATTGACCGTTCGATTTAATAAAATGCTAACTTTTCTGCCGGCATCGGCATTTTCACCAGAACTTTTTTTCTCCTAACTTGCGGTAGTCAAACATTTCCTATGAAGCCATTCCTGTATATCCTGGTGACTGCACTGGCCAGTTCCATGTTTACTATTTTTATTTACAGTAAACAGTTTCCCCAGCGCATCCTGGTCAGGGAGCCGAAGGCTGTTTTTTCCGATTCCCGTTCTGGTTCGGGACCTGCCTGGTCATCCGATAACACCCCATTTGAAGAAACCGGCCTTATCCCTTCAAGCATCAATAAAATCAATTCCGCTCCCGATGATCCGGTCAGTTTCAGGGAAGCGGCCCGGAAATCCACCCCCGCAGTAGTTTACATCCGTTCTACTGAAATCAGGACTAACCGTTGGGGTTATGAATACCTGGATCACAGCTCAGGGTCGGGGGTCGTCATTTCCGCAGATGGTTATATCGTGACCAACCACCACGTGATCGAAACCGGCAGCGCCGACCTTTCTGCCAACATCGAAGTGACCCTCAACAATAAACAAAAGTTTTCCGCCAAGGTCGTCGGCGACGATCCGAGTACGGACATCGCTCTCCTGAAAATTGACGCCCAAAATCTTCCCTTTTTGCATTTTGGGAATTCGGATGAAGTGGAGACGGGAGATTGGGTCATCGCTATTGGCAACCCGGAAAAACTGAGGTCCACGGTCACCGCAGGCATCGTCAGCGCCAAAGGGAGAAACATCAATATCCTGGAGGACCGTGATTTTTCCATTGAGTCCTTTATCCAGACTGATGCCGTGGTCAATCCGGGCAACAGCGGAGGTGCCCTAGTAGGTGCCAACGGACTGCTGGTAGGCATCAATACCGCCATCCTGACACATACCGGAAATTATGAAGGTTATTCGTTTGCCGTTCCCAGCAACCTGGTGAAAAAAGTGATCCAGGACCTCAAGGAATTTGGAAAATCACAAAGGGCTTTTCTTGGCATTACGCTCAACGACGATATCGACAATCAGAAAGTTGCAGACCTCAAATTGCCCGACCATTCAGGCGTGCTGGTGGAGAAAGTACACGACCAATCCGCTGCTGAGGATGCCGGCCTCCAGGCAGGGGACGTCCTGCTCCGTGTAGACCAGATCGCCATCACTTCAAACAACGACGTCCATGAAAAAATCGGAAGCAAAAGGCCGGGGGATGAAGTCACGCTGACCTTTTACCGTAATGGCAATACCCTGGAAACCGTCGTCAAACTGAAGGATATCAATAACAAGGCGGGCATTGAAAACGTGAATGTTCATGCAGAAAAAATCTTAACCGACCAGGGTTTTGAGATCCGGGACCTCAATCCTTATGAAAAAAGCCGGTTTAAGATCAACGGGGTGCGGGTAGTTGGCATCTACAAAGGTTCTGTCGTCGACTTGACCAATATGCAGACCGGATACATCATCACGCAAATCAACGGCCAGACGGTAAAAGACGCTACGGATTTTATAAGCAAATTCAAACAGGTCAACGGGTATATTGACCTTACCGGATTTTATGATTTTGACCGCTCCCAATCCATCTATCCGTATAAATTCAGAAAGGTCTCCTGATCTTTTTTTCTAATTTTGACCTGAAGGGGCATCGTCCGCCCTTCCACATGCAACCAATTCGCCAATGGCAGATACTCTATTGTTTTCCCAGAATGAAGATGCGTATAAGCTTTTAATTTCCAGGCTGGACCGTAAGCTGGAAGAAATCTATGATGGCGGGGGTAAAAAAAGGCTGGAGAAACAGCATGCCGAAGGAAAACTGGGAGCCAGGGAAAGGATTAATGCCTTGCTCGATCCGGGAAGCCCGTTTTTTGAAATCGGTGCCCTGGCCGCACTGGACCTGTACCCGGAAGAAGGCGGTTGCCCGGCAGCCGGGGTGATTTGCGGCATTGGCCGCATTCACCAGCGCCTGTGCATGATCGTTGCCAACGATGCTACCGTGAAAGCAGGAGCCTGGTTTCCGATGTCGGGCAAAAAAAATCTCAGGGCCCAGGAGATCTCTATGGAAAACCGCATTCCCATCATTTATCTGGTCGACAGTGCCGGAGTGTACCTGCCCATGCAGGATGAAATTTTTCCGGATAAAGAACATTTTGGCCGCATATTCAGGAATAATGCGCGAATGTCTGCGATGGGGATTCCCCAGATTGCAGCCGTAATGGGATCCTGTGTGGCCGGGGGCGCTTACCTTCCGATCATGTCCGATGAGGCCCTGATTGTGGATAAGACCGGTTCTATTTTCCTTGCCGGCCCCTACCTGGTCAAAGCGGCTATCGGAGAGGTGGTGGACAAAGAAACCCTGGGCGGGGCCAGGACGCACAGTGAGATATCCGGGATTACGGACTACCGTGTACCCGATGACATAACCTGTCTCAATACGATCAGACAACTGGTCAGTCGGCTTGGCCGGCCGGGTACCGCCGGTTTTAACCGGATTGAAGCAGTGGCACCAAAACTGCCTCCCGGTCATATCCTGGGTAACTATCCGTTGCAGACAAACAAACCCTATGATGTCTGTACCATTCTGGAAAGCATTGTCGATGACGGAAGCCTTCTTCCCTATAAAGAAGAATATGGCAAAACAATATTTACCGCTTATGCCCGGATAGAAGGCTGGAGTGTGGGCATCGTGGCCAACAACCGCGAAATCGTAAAAACGGGTAAAGGGGAAATGCAGTTCGGAGGGGTGATCTATTCAGACAGCGCCGACAAGGCCACCCGCTTTATTCTCAACTGCAATCAGAAAAAAATCCCGCTGGTCTTCATGCAGGATGTCACCGGGTTTATGGTTGGTTCCCGGTCGGAGCACGGGGGCATCATCAAAGACGGCGCGAAAATGGTCAATGCCGTTGCTAATTCAACCGTGCCCAAGTTTACCATCATCGTTGGCAATTCTTACGGGGCCGGCAATTATGCCATGTGTGGCAAAGCCTACGACCCCCGCCTGATCGTAGCCTGGCCGACCGCTAAAATTGCGGTTATGGGGGGGCACCAGGCCGCACGAGTACTCGCCGAGATCCAGATCAATAAAATCAAGGCAGGAGGGCATATTCCCGACCAGGCTGAAGAACAGGAGCTTTATCAGAAAATAAAGGCCCGTTACGATGAGCAGGAATCCCCCTATTATGCGGCCGCCAGGCTTTGGGTGGACAGCATAATCCATCCCGGCAAAACCAGGGAGTTTATCGCCCTGGGTATTGAAATGGCCAATAACGCCCCGGTGGAAAAATTCAATGTAGGCGTCATCCAGGTATAATTAATTTTTTTTTCCTCCAAAAATCCTGGAGGCCATCTTACCGACATATTTTTTGAAAAAAGTATACTGCCCGGTAAATATGCTGATAAAAACCACACAAACCGGCCATAAGGCGGTGACCAGCAAGATATACATGACGACCCACAGCACCCCGCCTTCCAATGGTGTACCCATCAAAAGCACCTCAGCCAAATAACCGCAAAGGCTGCCCCCGATCGCAAAAGTGATCAGGATCAGCGCCAGGTCCAGACCCGAAACTCCCCATTTTTCCCTCAGGCGTTGAAACATGGGGC
>CAYOPD010000143.1:0-10179 GCA_964405735.1 uncultured Saprospiraceae bacterium
AGTTAGTCAGTTAGTCAGTTAGTCAGTTAGTCAGTTAGTCAGTTAGTCAGTTAGTTAGTCAGTTTGCAAGTTCGTTAGTTCCTCCAGACCTCAGACCTGCGACCTCAGACCTCTGACCTCAGACCTCTGCACCTCTGACCTCTGCACCTCTGACCTCTTAACATCTGGTTAAACCCGCTCAAAATGCAGGGTATGGTCCGGATATCCCATAAAAATTAACGATTTTTGCCCGGCTTTCAACCATCCAATCTATGAATAGTTATATTGATTTGCAGAGCATTACCGCCCGCATCCAGCAGGAATCGGGTTTTGTGGATAAGATTAAAGAACAACTGGCCCATACCATCGTAGGCCAGGACATCATGGTCGAACGGCTTTTGATTGGCCTGCTCTGCAAAGGGCATATCCTGCTGGAGGGCCTTCCGGGCCTTGCCAAAACGTTGGCCATCAAATCGCTGGCCAGCGCCATCCATGCTTCTTTCCAACGCATCCAGTTTACCCCGGACCTTCTGCCGGCGGACATCATCGGTACTATGATCTTCAACCCGGGTTCCAATGAATTCCATGTTCGCAAAGGTCCGATTTTCGCCAACTTTATCCTGGCTGACGAGATCAACCGCGCCCCGGCCAAAGTGCAAAGCGCTTTGCTCGAAGCCATGCAGGAAAAACAGGTGACCATTGGGAAAGAAACCTACCGGCTTGAAGAACCTTTCCTGGTCCTGGCCACTCAAAACCCGATCGAACAGGAAGGGACCTACCCGCTCCCCGAAGCCCAGGTAGATCGTTTTATGCTTAAGGTCCTGATCGGTTATCCCGCCATGGAAGAAGAGCGTCAGATTATCCGCATGAACCTCGGTGATGAAAAAGCAAGGCAAGTCCAGCCGGTAGTGCAGCCGGGTGATATCCTCAGGGCCAGGGAAGTCCTGAATGCCATCTACATGGATGAAAAAATAGAAAAATACATTCTCGATATCGTATTTGCCACCCGGCAGCCCGAAGAATACAAACTCGGCCAGATCAAACATTTTATCCAGTATGGGGCCTCTCCGCGTGCCAGCATCAACCTGGCCCTGGCCTCAAAAGCGGTTGCCTTTATTCAAAAGAGGGGGTTTGTCATTCCGGACGATGTGCGATATATTGCCAAAGATGTCATGCGTCACCGGATCGGGCTCACCTATGAAGCGGAAGCTGAAAATAAAAACACAGACCACATCATCAGTGAAATCATTTCAAAAGTAGAAGTACCCTGATGAAATTGTTTTTTCTGTTTTACCTCGTGCCCTCCTGGATTGCCGGACAGGTAAACCAGGCCGGGTTCGCACAGCTATTTTTTAAGGACAAAACCCTTCTTTGGGAAAAAACCTACCAGGGCGTCTGGGACGATGTTATCCCTGTAAAACTGGAACTGGGTTACGATGGCGCTTCCTGCAAGGGGCAGTTGTTTTTCAGTGACAATAAAGCAACGTATATCGTATCCGGCACCCTGAAAGACGGAGATCTCAGGCTGGAAGAACAGGATCTCCTGGGAAATGTCACCGGATACCTCGCTCTGAAGATCCAGGGAGACCAAATCAGGGGAACCTGGTACAATGCAGCGAGGAATTTTAATACCCGCATGGTCGTTCGCGAGGGTCCTCCAAGCACCACATTGAATTATTGGATCAGGTCCTATGCCCTTAAATCCGCAACGGATGAAACGCTGCTCATACAGCAGAAAGATTTCAGCGATCAAATCTATTCTCGGTTCTATTACGGGCCTTTGCATCAAACCCTGGAAGGGACCAGCCCGATCAAACATGAAGAAGATTTCCATCAGGAAACGGTTTTATTTGATTCCCAAAATCAGAATGCCGGCCGGTTGGATACCTGGAAAACCAATGAACGCAAAATGGAAATCCTGTACAGTCAGGGAAAAACGGAGTGGTCCAGGACTTTGGACCTCATCGCCCAGATCAACATGCACCAGGAGACTTATTCGGACCACTGGATGACGGTGGATTTTGCCTATCCCCAGACTGAGAAACCAGGAATCAACCAATGGTTTAAATCCCTGGTGGACTCTTTCCTCATCCTGGTGCAGGACAAAATGACTGAACAGCCGGAGCAAAAACAAGCCCTTCCTGCCACCCGAATGTCCTACCGGCTTAGCATTTGGCCCACGGTAAATTACCTCACCGATCAGCTTTTATCCGGCTATATGCATACCAAAACATCCTGGGATGAATCCATGCAATCCCAGCCATTTCTTTTTGACCTTAAAAAAGGAAACCTGGTGAGGGAAGCCGAACTTTTTCAGAATTATAAGTCTTTCAGTGAAGTAAAAGAACTGCTGATCGAGCACGAATTGAGAAAACTCCGCGAAGCCGCAGGCATGAATTATGAAGGCCTTACCCCCAGGGACTTTACCCTGTTCACACTGAGAAAGGAAGGGTTGTGTTATTCAGCCCCATTCAGCCTGTTGTATGGATTCAGGCAGGTGATCATTCCCCTTAAAGATGTAAAGGACCTGCTTTCACCACGATTTTTTTCATTCTGACTATATGGATACCACCGAACTGCTCAAGAAAGTCAGGAAAATAGAGATCAAGACCCGGAGTATAAGCAAACACCTTTTTACCGGAGAATACCACAGCACCTTTAAGGGCCGGGGAATGTCTTTCAGCGAAGTGCGGCCCTACCAATATGGGGATGATATCCGCAATATTGACTGGAATGTGACCGCCCGCCATCATGAACCCTTTGTTAAAATTTTTGAGGAGGAACGGGAACTTACCCTGATGCTGATGGTAGACATAAGCCCTTCCTCTTATTTCGGCACCCACCAGCAACTGAAAAAAGAATGGGCTACTGAAATCTGCGCCGTGCTCGCATTTTCGGCCATCAGCAACAACGATAAAGTGGGCCTCATCCTGTTCTCCGACCAGATCGAGCTATTCATTCCTCCCAAAAAAGGGAAACAACATATCCTGCGAATCCTCCGCGAACTGATCAATGGCGAACCCAGGGGAAAAGGCACCCGGGTCGCCGATGCCCTCCAATTTTTTAATAACATCCTTAAGAAAAGGAGCATTGCCTTTATCCTGTCGGATTTCTGGGACCGGGATTACGAATTGCCCCTACGTATCCTGGCCAATAAACACGATCTGATCGGCATCCAGCTTTACGATCAGATGGAAGAACAATTGCCTGATATTGGTTTTATCCAGGCCTATGACCTGGAAACCGGTCAATTGCAATGGATCGATACCTCCAGCTCATCGCTCCGGAAGGAATACGAAGCACGTTTTGCCAATCACCTCTTTGATACCAAAGAAATTTTCCGCAAAAGCGCTACAGACCTGATCCAGCTGCGGACGGATCATTCCTATATCGAAGCCCTTATGGCATTTTTCAAAAAAAGGGCCAAGGCGGCATGAAAAAGGACCTGCTGACCGGACTGCTTGCCTTTGTATTGGCCCTGTGCGCAAGGAGCCAGGTCGATTTTATATCGCGGGTCGACAGCACTTCGATGGTGATCGGCGACCAGCAAAACCTGGTATTCAGGCTGACCAGCCCTGGCGGAGTGGCGCCAGCCGATATTCACACGGAGGCCCTGGATACCTCCAGGTACCTGGACATCGTCAACCAGGGAACCTGGACCCGGACAGAAGAAAATCAACAGGTCATTCAACAAAAAACCATCCGGTTTACCATCTTCGACGAAGGGCAATATGTCCTTCCCTCCTGTTTTGTCACTGTTGGAAGGGATACGGTTCGCACCTATCCCATCCCCCTGATTGTGGCAGGCATTGAACCGGATTCCACCGGGCTCCTTCCCATCAAAGGCATTTTGAGGGAACAGACGCGCTGGACCGATTACCTGGTTTGGATCCTGGGTGTTGCTGTATTGTTATTCACTTATCTGGCCTACCGATATTTCCGGAACCGCCGTGCGAAGAAAGGAATGGTAACGGTTCCTATGAAAGAAATTCCGCTCCTCCCCCATGAAATTGCACTGCAAAAACTAAAGGCCCTCAAACAAAGCCGTATTTGGGAACATGGGGATGTTAAGGAATTCCATGTGCAGCTCACCCATATCCTGCGTGAATACCTGGAACACCGCTACCTGATCCCGGCATTGGAATCCACCAGCATGGAGATCATCCGGGATATCCGGTCGAAAGGCCTGAGCAAAGAACAGGTGCAAAGAACCGATGACCTGCTTCATGTAGCAGACTGGGTAAAATTTGCCCGCGGAAATCCGGAAGAAAACACCAATGCCCTCGCGCTCGAGCATTGTATTGAACTGGTGCAGCAGACTGCTCCTCCCAAACCCGAACCCCAGGTATCAAAACCCAACTGATCCATGCAGGCCTTATCCAGTTTCCGGTTCGTTTATCCCTGGCTTCTTGGCCTGCTCGTCCTGGTCCCCGTGGTCTGGTACCTTTACCGCAGGGCGGCCCGGAACCCGGTGAGAGCGGTCCGGTTCAGCACGGTAATCAAACCCACGCGCACCTATTGGAAAAATATATTATCCATCTTTCTGCCCTGGTTGCGTTTAGTGGCCCTGGTGCTGATCTGCCTGGCCCTGGCACGCCCTCAGCGGATCTGGAAGGAGGAAAAAATAAAAGCCAATGCTATTGATATCTTCATGGTCATTGACTTGTCGAGTTCCATGCTTGCCCAGGATTTTCAGCCTGACCGGCTCAGCGTAAGCAAACAGGTGGCTGAAAATTTTATTGACAAGAGAAAATACGACCGGCTCGGCCTGTCCGTTTTTGCCGGTGAAAGTTTTACCCGATGCCCGCTGACCACCGATCATGAGGTTCTTAAAAATTTCCTGAAAAACCTGAATGTGGGAAATCTGGAAGATGGTACGGCCATTGGCATGGGGCTGTCAGCGGCCGTAAACCGGCTGAAAAACAGCACTTCGAAAAGCAAGATCATCATTTTACTTACCGATGGAGTAAACAACTCGGGTTATATCGACCCCCTCACCGCAGCCCAACTCGCCAGGGAATTCCAGATCAAGATCTACACGGTTGGGGTCGGCAGCATGGGTGAAGCCCTTACCCCGGTAACCCGCCGGGGGGACGGCCAATATGTCTTTGCCATGGCGCGGGTGGAAATCGATGAACAGCTCATGACGGAAGTCAGTGAAATGACCCAGGGTAAATATTACCGTGCCACGGACGAAGAAGCCTTGCAAAAAATATACGATGAAATCGACAAGCTGGAAAAAACCGAAATTGAAGTGACCCGGTTCACGAGATACACGGAAATATTCCACTATTTTCTGGTTGCGGCCCTGGCCCTGTTGTTATTGGAATACCTGGTCCGCAATTTTGTAATCAGGCAATTGTTGGATTGATATGTTTAGATTTGAACATCCCGGTTTTCTGTATCTGTGCGGCCTGGTCCTGGTGCTTGCCGGGCTCCAGTTTTATCTGAAGAAAAATCAAGTCGGCCGGCTGAAAAAACTGGCCGGAGAGTCCCTTTGGCCCAGCCTGGTGCCGGACTTCAATCCCAAAACCAATGCCAGGCGCTCTATGCTCTGGCTGGGTGGGATCTTCATGATCATACTGGCCCTGAGCAATCCGCAATGGGGTGTCCGCAAGGAAAAAGTGGAAATCAAATCCACGGATATCTACCTGGCCCTGGACATTTCCAACAGCATGCTTGCGGAAGACGTCAAACCCAGCCGGCTCGAAAGGGCCAAACTTTGGTCCGAGTCACTGATCATGAGTCTGGCCGGTGACCGTATCGGGACCATCCTGTTTGCTGGAAACGCATTTCTGCAGTCTCCCCTAACCCAGGATTACGGCTCTGCCACGATGTTCATACGAAGCGCCTACCCCGATCTGATCACTACCCAGGGCACCAATTTGCAGGACGCGATCCAAACCGGACTGGATCATTTTTCGGAGGACCAGGAAGCCCAGCGGGTCATTCTGATTCTTTCCGATGGGGAGGATCATGGAGACAGCCGTCAGGATGCCCTTGCCGCAGCGGCAAAAGCCCGGGAAAAAAACGTGGCGATTTTTACCATCGGCGTTGGAACGGAAGCAGGCGGACTGATTCCCATAAAAAGCAATAACCTGGAAGATTACAAAAGGGATGAAACCGGGAGGCCCATTACCACCAGCCTCCAGGAGTCCGTGCTCAAAGAACTGGCAGAAACATCCCGGGGCAAATATTATTCCATGCGTGCCGGCGACGCCATAATACCGGCGATAAAAAAAGAACTGGCGAACATGGAAAAACAACGCCTCGCGGAAAGAAGTTATTCTGAATTTGAGAGTTATTTCCCTTATTTTTTATTCCCGGGACTGATCCTGCTGTTGTTTGAATTCCTTCTTGGTATCCGCTGGTTCGACCGGTTTAAAAAAACTGCCATATGAGAATTATTGTTTTATTGTTGCTAAGCATATCCGTTCTTTTCGCCCGGGGGCAATCCAACCACCAATTGCTGAAAAGAGGCGATCAGTCCTACCTTAAACAGGACTATAACCGCGCGGAGGAAAATTACCGGAGGGCATTGGAAAACAAACAGGAAGAAAAAACAAAATACAACCTGGGCAATACCGTGATGGAGCAAAACCGTCCGGATGAAGCCATCCCCCTCTATGAACAAGCGGCAAAAAAACAATCGGACCTCACTCTCCGATCCAGGGCCTGGCACAACCTGGGAAATGCTTATTACCTCAAGAAAGACTATCAAAACAGCGTAAACGCCTACAAGGAAGCATTGAAAGTCAAACCCGACGACCTGGACACCAAAAAAAACCTGGTGCTCGCGAAAAAACAATTGCTGAAACAGCAACAACAGGAACGGCAGCAACAAAAACAGGACCAGCAACCAAATGAGGACCAACAGGACCAACAACCAAATCCCCAGGGTGAGGATCAGCAGGGCCAGCAAAAACAACAAAAAGAAAAAATGCAGAACAAGACCCAGGAAATGAGCAGGGAGGAAGCCGAACAATTGCTGCAATACACGGAGCGGGAAGATCAGCGGGTTCAAAAAAAACTGCGCAATAAAAACGATAAAACCCCTCCCCCTAAGAAAGACTGGTGAGTAATTTTGCAATTAAACCAAAGGAGCGCAATGAAATTCCCGTTTATTTTTTTCATCAGCCTCATAGCGGCCCAGCTGGCCGGCCAGGCCGGTGACATCAAGGTGTCGGTCAGCCGGGACACCCTATTTTTAGGCAATGCATTTTTTATTCAGTACACGATCAGCCGCAACGATGTCCGGTTCCTTGTTCCTGAATTTCAGGACAGCCATATTCTTAGTCAAAGCACCATGAGCAATACAACGATGCAGGACGGAAAGGTCCAATTTGTGGTGACCCACCGCTTTCTGATTCAACCGGAAAAAGCCGGAGTGTTTACCATCCCATCCATTACCCTCGCAGGCACCGGAGCAGAAACCACGATACCGGCTATCGAAATTTATGTGAATGAAAATCCGGATGGCTTGCAGGAGGACCCCGAAGGAGATCCGGACTGGATGAACCGGGATAGGATTCACGGCTCCCCGGTTAAAAATCCGGTCAGGAAAACCAGGAAATTATGAAAAAGGGCCTGGCCGGAATTTTATGGATGCTCTCTTTAAGCTGGTCTTCCGCTCAGATCACCTTTACCGCACATACCGATCAGGCAGAAATCACCCAGGATCAATACCTGGAATTGTTTTTTGTTCTTGAAAACGCCCAGGGGAATAACTTCAATCCACCGCGGCTGGATGACTGGACCATCATCAGCGGGCCAAGCACCTCTTCCCAAATGAGCATTGTCAATGGTGTGCGAAGTTCGAGCTTTTCGTATATCTACACATTGGCTCCAAAACGCACGGGGACCTTTACCATTGGGCCCGCCAACATCCAGGTTGCCGGCAAGAGCTTCAGTACGGATCCCATCACCATCCGGGTGGTTAAATCTGCCGCGGGAAACAACCAGGGCATCAGCAGGACTCCAGGCAAAGGGGATCTTTTTATACAGGTCACCTCCAAGCCGGAGAAGGCTTATGTAGGACAACAGATCCAGGTGGAGTACAAGTTGTATACCACGATGGATGTGGATAACTACAACATCAGTTTCACGCCCGATTTTAAAGGTTTTCATCTGAGCCATGTACCCCGGTTTAATTTTCCAACCAACCGGGAAACCCTGAATGGCAGGAACTATGTGACAAAAGTGATTCAGGCTTTTGCAGTCTATCCGATCCAGAGCGGACTATATACCATAGACCCTATGCATGCGAGGGTAAGCATTGTAGTGGATGAAGACGATGCCCAGTCCTTTTTCCTCCTCCCTACGACCAAGGGAGTCAATCTGATGAGCAATACACTGGATATCCGCGTAGATGCCCTCCCCGCCCCCGTACCAGCCCATTTTTCCGGAGCTGTCGGGAGATTCAAAATGGCATCGAAGATTGACCAGCTCGCCATCAAAACCAATGAAGCGGCCATGATCACCATTTATCTGGAAGGAGACGGTGACCTGAACCGGGTTGGCAAACCTTTCCTGCAAACCGATTCTTCGGCATTCCAGATCTATGAACCCAAGGTCAGCCGCGAGGATACCGACTACAAGGTGGGAGGATTCATCAGTATGCGTGAGTTTTCTTACCCGATGGTAGCGCTCGTACCGGGCAATCACAAAATCATACCTTCTTTCAGCTATTTTGATGTGGACAGCAATGCCTATATCACGCTGTCCCCGGAAGTGTTCAATATGCTGGTCACCGGACAAGCCGCGCAATCTGTTCCTGAAAAGGCCGGTCCCGAAGGCCCAAAAGGCGAGATCCTCCCTTTGATCGCTCATCCGACCATCCGTCAAAGTGGAAATTTTATTGGAACTGCCGGCTATTATCTGCTTTTACTCCTGCCCGGGTTGATACTTTTAGGCCAGGGCATCGTACTCAGAAGTCGAGCACGCCGGGAACGGTTGGGCAAATCCGATCGCCTGAAGCTCCAGGCTAAAAATCAGGCGCTTCAAAAACTGAATGCCATGCTCGCCGATGAAATTCCAACAGGCATGGATGAAGTCAATAATGTGCTTACCGTATACCTGAGAACCAGCTGGGGCCTTGGTGAAAAACCTTTTACCCTCCAGGAATGGCATGGTATTGTAGATGGACAATCCATCTCTCCGGAATTAAAAACAGAACTACACGAACTGCTCAAGGCTTTTGAACTGGCTATCTATGCCGGGCAGCCTTCGGCCTCCCAATTCAATGAATGGGTGATGAAGGCGAAGAGGGTTGTGGAGGGGGTATGAGAAGCGAGTTGCCAGATGCGATGCCCTGATGCCCTGATAAACTGATAAACTGATAAACTGATAAACTGATAAACTGATAAACTGATAAACTGGTAAACATACTAACTTGCCAACCGATTACTGACTACTGATTATTGACTACTATGTCTGAAACCGTGGAAAATAAAGAGGAAAAACTGGGGGTCATGAACCTGCTGATCCTGGTGCTTTCCGTCTATGTATTGCTGGTACTTGTGATCGACACGGTCTATAAATTACCGGAGGAGGTATCCCAACTGCTAACCTATATAGACAATGTGATCTGCCTGGTCTTTTTATATGATTTTTCAATACGCTTTTACAGGGCCGAAAATAAATTGAAGTTCATGCGATGGGGCTGGATTGATCTCCTTTCCAGTATTCCCACACTGGACTATTTCAGGGCGGGCCGGGCACTTCGTCTCGTGCGGCTGTTGCGTATTCTCAGGGCTTACCGGTCTACCAAACACCTGGTGGAGCATATTTTCCAGTCGAGGACCCAGGGCGCCTTTTCCACGGTCATGATCGTGGCCATCATCATGCTGATCTTTTCATCCATCGCCATCCTACAGGTCGAAACCGATCCCAACAGCAATATCAAAAACGCGGAAGATGCTTTGTGGTGGGCTTTTGTGACCATCACCACGGTAGGTTATGGTGATAAATTTCCGGTTACCACCGAAGGCCGGGTCATCGCCATCGCACTCATGATGGTCGGCGTAGGACTTTTCGGCACCTATTCCGGTTTCATCGCTTCCTGGTTTATGGATGCTACGAAGAAGAAGCAGGAGGAGGAGGATAAGGAGAAAAGTTGAACTGGAGAATTGTGGAATTGTCCATTTGACTTAGGTCTGCATTTTTTCTTCTTGCGGATGACACCCACTTGCTAACTGACTA
>CAYOPD010000144.1:0-10159 GCA_964405735.1 uncultured Saprospiraceae bacterium
CTCCCTTCCTCCTCATCAGGCTCCCATCTCATCCGCACTCGGCCCATAAGGCCCCGGAATAGGAAGATTCAGCAACCTAAGGAAAACGCCCAGCTGGGCCCGGTGATGTGCATTCTGCCCGAAGGCATGCCGCACTGCCTCCCATTTCTCGCAGGTCATATAAATGGCATCCCCGGCGCACATCACCCATTTTTGCTGGAGGATGTCGTCGCTTGCCCTGCCCAGGGATGCCCTGGCTTCATCGAGGCATTGTTCAAAACGATGCACCAGTTCCGTGGAGTTGTTCATGTCCACCGGTGCATAAGGATGGTTTGCAAAATCCCATTTGTCATGGTCCAGGGCCATGGTGATCATAAGGGGGATTTCGGCCAGGTGGCCGGCAAGGGACTTGATGGTCATGCTTTTTGGATGAGGACGCCAGTCCATTTTGTCGGCAGGAACGATTTGCAACATACGCCGGGTCTGGACCGCCTCCTGTTCCAGTTCGCGCTTGAAAGATTCGATAAATGAGATCATGTTTTTTGATTTATATGTGAAGTACGGGGTATGGAGTGACAAGGGTGTGTCAGGAGCCGGGACGTTTATTCCATTTTTTCCAGCAAATCGGCGGCCATGGCCCGGACCAGGGATTTCAGGGCTTCCGGCTTTAGGATTTCGGCACGGGACCCGATCATCATATACCAATGGGCAAAGCCTTGGAGGGAGGCCGTCAGGAAGGTCATGGTCACCTGGTCCCCTTCCTGTTTTTCCGAAACATAACCGTTGTAATATTTTTGTTCGCCCAAATAAAGCACATCCTGCTTATTCATCCGGATTTCAATGGTATTCAGTTTCTCCTCCTTGGCCAATTGACTGAGGTATTTTTTCAGGGTAGGATGGGTTTTGGAGAAAGATTTGTTGGTGGTTAAGACTGCCTGGATACGGTCCAGCCTGAAATCGCGGTAATCCTTGCGCAGGTGGCAATAGGCTACCAGGTGCCATTTGCCCAGGAGGTAAAACAGGCCTATGGGCTCGGTTTCCCTCCGGCTGCTCTTGATTTCGTTCCTGGTGATATAGTCCAGCAGGACCCTGTACTTCCCGGAGATGGCCCGGATAAGAAGGGGAAGGAAGGGGTGGCCCCGGTCCGGAATGGGCAGGTAAGGGTTAGGCAACACTTCGATATTCTCCTCCAGGTCGGACAAGTGGTCCTTTTCTGGGCTGCGCAACAAGGCCTTGATCTTAAAAAGGGCGGACTTAAAATCGGCTTCCAGGCCCTGATCGCTGTGTTTTTCAACCAGTTTCTGGGCCGTGATCAGGGCATGGATCTCCGAGTCGGTAAAGTGCACGGGGGGCAGCCGGTACCCGTCCGCCAGCCTGTAGCCGCTGCCCGCCTCCCCGATCACCGGCACCCCGGTCGCTTCGAGGGATTGAATGTCGCGATACACGGTACGCAGGCTGATCCTGAATCTATCGGCCATGTCCCTGGCCCTTATCCACTGTCCGGACTGGAGCTGAATCAGAATGGCCGATAAGCGCTGGAGTCGGTTCAAGACAATAGATTATTTACCAACTCAACTGAATGAGCGAAACACCCTGTCTCGGCATTTGGAATTGCAGTTTTAATGTTTCCTGAGCCACTTTTTTCCACTCCGGGGAAGTGTACAAGGCCAGCTGACCGGCCTGCTGCAGTTCCCGGTATGCAGCATCGTCGGGCTGCTGCGGCCTGCCCATCGATTTCCATTTCTCAAAGGAGTTGCTGAATCGATCGTCCACCCGGTAATGGTGCACCTGTATTTTTTTGGCTTCCAGGTGATGGACACTCAATTCGATCTCCGCCGGTGGCCCGGAAACATAATCATCATGGTAATTCCAAACCATCACCCAGGCTGAACGCTCGGAGGCGGAGGCCAGGGCATTGATGTCATTCTGGGCCCTTACTCCATTTTCGATAATATCCTGCGCGTCCAGTCCGTTGGACGCCATGACTTTCACCCTTTGCCCCTGCATCATTCCTAACATGCGGAAGACATTCAGTACCGGCTTGTCCACTCCGTTTGTTGCCAGGTCGCGAAAGCCGGCAAACCATTCCTGGTTTTCAAACAGGAATGACCAGCTGACCACGCCTTCGAGATTGACCCGGTGATGATCCATCAATTCATAAATCCGGGCAAAAGAAGCCGCGGTATATCCGGAGTACATGGTGCCGTTCCGATAAGCGTATTTGGGCTCCCGCCGCTCCGAGCAGGCCGCACAGCCCTCGGGATCGCATTCGCCGATAATGATCGGGATGTTTTCAAGTTCCGGGAAGGAATTGACCGCTTCAAAGGCACGATGAATGTCTTTGAGCTGCAAACCCATATTCATCCGGATATGACCGTCTATCAGTTCCGGGGATCCTTTGGCATGAAAACCGATATACTGCAGCGGTGTGCCGGTATTGCCGGTGGCATGATTTTTCCCGCGCAAACAATGTTCGATGAAACGGGTAAGGTAACGGTATGCCTTCTCGCTCCTGGGACTCGTGGTGTGCGGCCCGCCTATGATGCACTCCGGGCATGCCTTCTTAAGGCCATCCGCCGCATAATCATACATTTTACAATATTCCTCAAAAGTGCCAGACCAATAAGGGATATCCGGCTCATTCCATACTTCCCAGAGCCAGGTTTCAACTTCTTCTTTTCCGTACCGTTCAATGCTGTGTTTTACCCATTGATAAACCAGTTCCCTCCATTTGTCATAGTCTTTTGGGGGGTAGGTCCAGCCGGTCCAGAGATTCCCTCCTTTACTCCAGCTGTGTTCATAAGGCTCCGGTTTTGTCGAAAGATCTTTGGGCATGAAGCCGATTTCCATCAATGGTTTCATGCCCCTTTCGACAATGGCGTCAATGATGCTATCGACCAGGGTCCAGTTGTAAACCGGGTTTCCGCCGGCGTCTTCGCGGTAAGCATCCGTATAGCCCCATTTCAAATCCGGTCCCGGACTGTTCCCCTTTGAAGTGAGCAAATTATGAGTCCTAATATAAACAGTGGCAGGACTGAGCGCCGCCAGCCGGCTTAATAATTTCTTCCCGTCTTTGCCAAGGGTGTAATTGGGCTCATCGTATCCAAAGAAAGACCAGAAGGGTTTCATTTCACCCACCGGCCGGGATAAATCAACTTCAATACGGGTGGTTGAATTTTGCGGAAAAACCTCAGGAACGGTTACAAAGAGACTTGCCAGGCCGACCCAAAATCTGAAATGGTTGCGCACTCCGGGATATTTTGTAAAAAATAAATACATCTTTCAACGGCTTGAAGCAATAAAGGTATAAACCCTGCCTTTTTTAGTGGGTGTATCCACCAGGAGGCTGGGTTTTAAAGCGAGCGGTTGGATGCTTGCTTTACCGGAAAGGATGGCCGGGGCGGTTTCTTCCAAAAAATAGAATGGATTGGAATTTTTCCCCTCCGCAGCCTTCAAGGCTTTTCCCTTGCCCGTCTTCATTTCATTGGGCAATCGCAACCTCAGATTGCCGCCTAAGGAGGATTTGACCACCAGTTTTATCAGTCGATGATCTTTCCATTCCATGTGTACGATCTCAAATCCTCCCCTCGCTTTTAATCCCCCTGCATTTCCGGAAGGCCAAACATCAGGCAGGGCCGGAAGCAGGTGCAAGCTCCCATCGGAGCTCTGAAGGAGCATTTCCGTTATACCCGAGGTACAACCAAAGTTTCCATCGATCTGGAATGGCGGGTGGGCATCAAAAAGATTGTTGTAGGTGCCTCCGCTTCCTTGTTCACTGCCGATTGGGCTCAGTTGATTCCGGATCAGCTGGAAGGCGTGGTTGCCGTCCTGCATTTTTGCCCACCAGTTGACTTTCCAGCCCATGCTCCATCCGGTAGAAACATCGCCGCGGTGAAGCAGGGTGTTTCGGGCTGCCGCAAAAAGTTCCGGCGTGCGGTAAGGAGAGATTTGATTGGATGGAAACAATCCGTATAAATGAGATACATGGCGGTGCCGGTCGTTGGGGTCGTCTATGTCGTCGAGCCATTCCTGCAATTGATTGTGCCGGCCGATATGCATGGGGGGCAATTTTGAACGCATATCCCTCAGGGTATCCCGCAAGGCCTCGTCCACTTTAAGGATTTCGGCTGCACGGATGGCGGTGCTGAATACGTCGAAGACGATCTGATTGTCCATGGTGACCCCCGCGTCCAGCGAAGAACCCTGGTGAGCCTGGGGCGCGTTTTCAGGCGAATTGCCGGGGCTCACCACCAGCCATTTTTTCACTGGGTGCTCGATTAAAAAGTCAACATAAAACATGGCGGCTCCTTTTAATGCGGGGTAAGCGTCCGCTAAAAATTTTTTATCTCCGGTATAGAGAAAACGTTCCCACAGATGCTGGCTGAGCCAGGCCCCCCCGGCTGTCCACATGCCCCAGAAAGCTGCGTCCACCGCGCCGGTGGCCCGCCAGATATCGGTATTGTGGTGCGCCATCCAGCCCCGGGCCCCGTACATGACTTTGGCGGTTTCCCTGCCGGTGAGCGACAATTCCCGGACCATCTGCAATAAGGGTTCATGCATTTCGCTGAGATTGGTTTTTTCAGCCGGCCAGTAGTTCATCTCCGTATTGATATTGATCGTGTATTTACTGTCCCAGGGTGGGTTGATGCGGGGATTCCAGATCCCCTGCAGGTTTGCAGGTTGACCGCCGGCCTGGGAAGAGGAAATAAGCAGGTAGCGGCCGAATTGATAATAAAGCGACACCAGGTGCGGGTCGTTCGACGTTGCGAAATGCTTTAATCTTTCATCGGTGGGCAGGGTAGCGGCTTCGGTAATGCCTAAGTCCAGATGTACCCGGTTAAAATATTTTTGGTAAGCGACAATATGAGCGTTTTTCAGTTCTTCATAATTTTTTCCAGAAGCCTGGTCCAGGTAGGTCAACGCCCGTTTTTTTTCATCGCCGCCCAGGTCATTATAGCTGTTAAAATTCGTGGCGATGGAAATAAAAAGCACAACGGTGCTCGCCCCGTTTACACTGACTGAACTGTCGGTTTGGGTCATGAAACCGCCTTCCGGTTTTATGCGGCATATGCCCTGGAAAGCCAGCTGTCCGGCCACCCCTTCATGGTCGCTCGAGGTTCCGGAGATTTCAAGGTCTTTTAATGCGTTTACCGTGTAAACTTTCTTTTTTTGAGGAGAGGCATACCGGGCCGTAAAGGAAAGGCTGCCGGGCTTGCCGGAAGATAGTTTCAGGACGATCACCCGGTCTGCAAAGGAGGCAAAAGCTTCACGGGTGTACTGGACTCCGCCGGCCGTATAACGGGTGGTCGCTATGGCATTTTCGATATTCAGTTCGCGGTAATACGGGCTCGCCTTTTCATGCCCTGGAAAAGTCAGGTGAAGGCTTCCTACCGGCTGAAACATCTGTCCATGCGATTTTTTACTGATGATGGTCCGGTTGGCCAGTTGCTCCGCTTCCTTGTGTTTTCCCTGGAAGATCAATGCGCGGATTTCGGGCAGGGAGGCCAGGGCCAGGGGATTGTCATTGCGGTTTGGGCCTCCGCTCCAGACTGTATGCTCATTCAACCCGATGATTTCTTCCTCCGGATTGCCATACACCATGGCCCCCAATCGCCCGTTGCCGATGGGCAAGGCGTTTTCCCATTTCTCCCCGGAAGGTTGGTTGTACCAGAGGAGGAGGGCGTTTTTTTGCTGCGCCGGGCAGTTAAAAAATAAGAAAAAAGAAACCGTCAAAAGGTAGAATCGCATATCCGCTATTGCATTAATCATAATGGAACCTGCATTTGGCTATAAGAATTTCATCTTCATTCACCTGGTAAATCAATCGATGTTCATCATCAATCCTTCGGGACCAAAATCCTTTATACTTATATTTTAATGGTTCAGGTTTACCAAGTCCGGAAAATGGAGTCTTTGAAATATCCTTCAGCAGATGATTTATTTTCGTCATCATTTTTTTATCCGTCTTTTGCCAGTACAGGTAATCTTCCCACGATTCATCTACGAAGATGTATTTCATGGTTCGAGTAATTCCCGTTTAAAGGAGTCCTTCTTTTTTAGTTTCTCAATGGCAGAGTCAAGCCTCCTTTCATTTTTCTTTGAGGACAATTCATGATGGGTGGCGGTCAACGAATTATACTCTTCTAAAGAGATGATGACCACCCCCTTGTTTTTCCCGCGATTTATAACAAGGGTCTGCAAATTCCCGGTAACCTGGTCAAGGTATTTTTTTATGTCTTTTCGAAAATCAGAAATGGTTGTGGTCAGCATATTTTAAATTAGTTGTACTTATAATTGTACAAATTTATGTACATTTTTCTCCAAGAACTTGACTTTTTAAGACACTGGTTCATCAGAGCAGACGGATGAGGTTGGGTAATGAGCCGGTCTATTTAAACAGGGTTACATTTTACCAATTGAGGGATTTCAGGTTCACCATAGAGAAATTTCTACCGATGACCACAAATTATATACGATTCCATATCCAAACTTGAGCCACCGCCTGGTTAATCTTGTACTTTTATGGATCAAAATAGAATCAATGAAAAAGTTATTTAAATACATCTTTTTCGCCGTTTTTGCCCTGGCTTCTTTCCGGTATGCAGCACCCAGGTATACCCAGCAGCAAAACAGCACTTTTATCCTGGTACATAACAAAGGAGGGGCTACCCTGGGTTATTCACCCATGTCCGGTGTAAAAATCATTTCCGTAGATCGCATGTCATTCAAAGACCTCAATAAAAACGGAAAACTGGATCCTTACGAGGACTGGAGGCTGAACGCGGACGTACGGGCCAAAGACCTGGCTTCCAAAATGTCGGTTGAACAAATCGCAGGACTCATGCTTTACAGCGGTCACCAGGCCATACCGGGAGGGGCCATGCGGGGGGGCTCGACCTATGGAGGTAAAGCCTTTGACGCCAGTGGGCTGCCGGCATCCACCCTTACAGATCAGCAAAAGGATTTTTTTCAAAAAGACCATCTCAGGCATGTCCTGCTTACCCGGGTACAGAGCCCGCAGGTTGCCGCGGAATGGAACAACAATGCCCAGGCTTTTGTGGAAGGACTTGGGCTGGGCATACCGGCCAACAACAGTTCTGATCCCCGTCATGGCACCAGCAGCGATGCGGAATACAATGCAGGCGCCGGGGGCAGCATCTCCATGTGGCCGGGAAGCCTTGGCCTCGCCGCATCCTTTGATCCGGCCCTGGTCAAATCCTTCGGGGATATTGCATCCCGGGAATACCGCGCACTGGGAATAGCTACTGCCCTTTCACCTCAGATCGATTTGGGCACTGAGCCGCGATGGAACCGGTTCCGGGGAACCTTTGGAGAGAGCCCGCAGCTGGCCGCTGACCTTGCAAGGGCCTATGTAGATGGTTTTCAGTCCACCCGGGGAAAAGGATGGGGAATGGAAAGCGTCAACGCCATGGTCAAACATTGGCCGGGTGGCGGTCCTGAAGAAGGAGGGCGTGACGGCCATTACGGTTATGGCGCTTATGCCGTTTATCCGGGTAACAACCTCAAAGACCATATCCATGTTTTTACGGAAGGGGCTTTCAAGTTGGAAGATGGTACAGCCTCCGCTTCCGCAGTCATGCCTTATTATACGATCTCCTACAACCAGGGATATAAGGGCGAAAACGTGGCTAATGCTTATAGTTCATACATTATAAATGACTTGTTGAGGACCAAACACGGTTATGATGGGGTGGTCTGCACGGATTGGGGGGTAACCGGAAATGTAACCAGCGTCGATGAATTCCGTGGCAAGCCCTGGGGAGTGGAACAACTGTCAGAAGCGGAACGTCATTACCGGGTAATCATGGCCGGTTGCGACCAGTTTGGAGGGAATAATCTGGCCGGCCCGGTCGTCGAAGCATACCAGATGGGGGTGAAAGAGCATGGGGAACAAAAAATGCGCGCCCGTTTCGAACAATCGGCTGTTCGCTTGTTGAAGAATATCCTCCGGGTAGGATTATTTGAAAATCCTTACCTCGATGTGAGCATTTCCAAAACTACCGTTGGGAATCCGGAATTTATGAAAGCGGGGTACGAAGCCCAGCTCAAATCCCTGGTGCTGCTCAAGAATAAAAACAAAACCCTGCCCATGGCCAAAGGGAAAAAAGTCTATATCCCGCAACGTTATGTTCCAGAATCCAGGGGTTTCTTTGGCCCGCCGACCCCTGCCAAATGGGTGATGCCTGCTAAAAAGGAAATTGTTGAAAAATATTTCCAGGTCACCGATGACCCTGCCCAGGCGGATTTTGCCATGGTATTCGTGGAGAGCCCCAAATCGGGAGTGGGATATGACAAGTCGGACCTTGCAAAAGGAGGCAACGGCTATTTGCCCATCAGCCTTCAGTACGGTCCTTATACCGCCACCCAGGCCAGGCAGAAAAGCCTGGCGGGAGGTAGCCCCTTTGAGTCCACTACGGACCGGTCATTTCACGGCAAGTCTATCCAGACGAGTAATGTAAAGGATCTTGAAGTACTGATGGACACCCGTAAAAAAATGGGCAATAAACCCCTGGTGGTCTCGATCAATATGGCAAACCCAACCGTAATGGCCGAATTCGAATCCGCAGCCGATGCCATCCTGGTCGACTTCGAGGCCCAGCACCAGGCCATTTTTGAAATACTCTGCGGGAATCACCAGCCGTCCGCCCTTCTTCCATTCCGGCTTCCGGCCGATATGGCGACCGTGGAAAGCCAGTCGGAAGACCTTCCTTTCGACATGAAAGCATACCGTGATTCTGAAGGGCATGTTTATGATTTCGGATTTGGGATGAACTGGGCGGGGGTGATTACAGATCAAAGAACGAAGAAATATAAAACGACTTCTGTTGGAACAGAGCCTTGATAGGATAGGATAAGGAGTATTGAAAGGGCTATCCAAAAATGTGTTTAAAATTGTGGTGATATTGATCAGGGCTTTTGCCCAGACCTTTCGAAATGGGGAATTGATTCAACATGCATCCAATCAGGGGATATGAAATGTGTATTTAGAATTTTGTGATGACTCTAAAATTGAAATGGGTATAAAAAGGAATTTTGAATTTATCGAATAAGTTGTTGATTGTTAGGCTTCTCCGAAGCCCATATTTATTCCTTGATATATTTGTTAATTACGTTAGGCTTCTGCGAAGCCAATATAATTCGCTGGTTATTTTTTAGAAACTTTAGGTTCCTGCGAGGGCAATATAATTCGGTGGATTTTTTTAGAAATGTTAGGCTTCCGCGAGGCCTATATAATTCGCTGGATATATTTTCTGGTAACGTTATGCTTCTGCGAGGCCTATATCATCGCTGGATATATTTTCTGGTAACGTTATGCTTCTGCGAGGCCTATATCATCGCTGGATATATTTTTTAGAATCGTTAGGCTTTTGAGAGCGGCTTCGAAGAAGCCCAACGTTTCTAAACCAAAATCCAAGAGCTGGTCCTGGCTTCGGAGAAGCCCAACAAATCCACCAACATTTCCATGATAATTGCTGCCTATTCCTCCCAAAAATATGCCTATGCCATTTCAAGCCATTTCATGTTGTTGCCAATAAATTGCTTTTCATAAGGTGTAGATTAGTGCTAATTAATAAACGCACTTTTACTATCCAAGGCCTCAAAGGACTCAAAAACAATTCACATGCATTTTTATGGCTGATGTATTTTCCCAAATTTTTATCCATCTTGTTTTTAGTCCTTCCAGACGGGAAGCCTTGATTCGCCCAGAATGGGAAGAAAGGCTATATCGTTACATTTCCGGTATTGTGGAAAAACGGGGTCACAAACTGCTTGCCATCGGTGGAATGCCAGACCATATCCATATTTTTATTGGTTTAAAGCCTGTAGAATCTATTTCTGACCTTGTGCGGGAAATCAAAACGGCAACCACTGATTTTATACGGACTGAAAAATTATCCCCTTTCAAATTCAATTGGCAAAATGGATATGGGGTTTTTAGTTATAGTTTATCAGAAATGCCACGGGTGTGTAGATACATCCGAAATCAGAAGGAACATCATCGTGTAAAGCGGTTTAAAGAAGAGTTTTTAGAACTTTGTAATGATTATAAAATTGAAATGGGTAAAAAAAAGAGTTTTGATTTTTTTGAATAAATTGTTGATTGTTAGGCTTCTCCGAAGCCCATATTGATGGCTGGATATTTTTTTAATGACGTTAG
>CAYOPD010000145.1:0-1919 GCA_964405735.1 uncultured Saprospiraceae bacterium
CCTTGCCCTTGAAAGGGGATGGATCATTCCAGAAACCGAATAAATCGCGTGAATGACCTCTACATCCGGTTTGCCGATGGATTAAGATCCGTAAGTTCATCGATACGCACACACCTGTTTAGGGCTATGCTTCTACGGGCCGCGATTCCGATGAGGCAGGACATGGCTCCGTCCCGGGTGCCAGCCATGATTTTATAGGGATTTTCATTTTTAGGATTGTTGAAGATCAGGTCCTGCATCCGGCTGTCCCCGCCTCCATGGCCTCCTTTGTATTTGGGAACATAAACGGTTTCCCCCGCTTTGGCAAAATTGTCCATGATAAAAATCTCATCAAAAGAATCCGGTTTTTCATTCCGGGCCTGGGTCATTTCCGCGGCGTGGCGGTTGGCCTGGTCCACATCGGCTTTCTGAAAAGGAATGTCCTCCCAACTGTCTATTCTTCCGTTAAATCCGTTGAACGCGATTTTCCATCCTTCATAGGGGGAGTATGTCGTGAGGGAATAATTGACCGTGACTCCATTGGCATAGATGATCTGGGCTGACATTTTATCCCAGATATCGATGTCATTGCGGAACACACAACTGTCCCGGTAATAACCATCGTGGTGTTCGTTCTTTACATACAATTCGACGTAGTCTTTGTTTTTATTGATGTCGTAATAGAATTTGCAGGTCGACTTGTGATCGCATTCCCGGCAGGTCTTTCCACGGACCGCTCCGTTTTTACCATAATGATCCAGTTTGCCGAAGGCCATGACTTCCACAGGATCGGAATCCAGCCACCAATTGAGCAGGTCAAAATGATGGGTTGCTTTGTGCACCCAGAGTGAACCTCCTTTATTGATGAATCCATGCCAACGCCTGAAATAATCCGCGCCATGATAGACATTGAGATACCAATGGAAATCCACGGAAGTCAGCTTGCCGACCCGTTGGTTGACCAGGAGTTCTTTGATCCTGGTGACATGGGGATTGTGCCGGTAATTAAATCCGACCGTCACCTTTTTGCCTGATTTTTTTTCAGCATCCAGGATCTTCTGACATTTGACTTCATCGGTGGTCATGGGTTTTTCGGTGATTACCTCGGCACCATACTGAAGGGCTTTGATGATGAATTCGTGATGCGTGGCATCGACCGTGGTGACGATGACCGTATCCGGTTTGCTCTCTTTCATCATCTGGTCAAAATCGGCGAAGGTTTTACAGTCCGCCCCGATATAGGATTTGGCATAAGCCAGCCGGCCGGGATTGATATCGCATAAGCCCACAAATTCGACCAGGTCTTTATAGTTATCGAGGATGGTTTTGCCCCAGAAACCGGAGCCCCGGCTGCCCGTACCCACCAGCGCCAGCCGTTTTTTGGCCAGGGGCCTTGCAGCAGAAGCAGTGAGCGGGTTGATTACAAGTCCACCTGCGGCGATGGCCGATTGTTGGATAAAATCCCTTCTGTTGATATCCATGGTTGTTTTTATTAAGTGAATCTTTCAAAGTTAATAAAAAGGCCGGCTACTTTGTTACTCGCAGCCGGCCCGGTTACAATGACATTTGTATTATTACTACTGATGAATAGCCAGGGTCTTGCTCGTAGGTTCTGCGGTCAATGGCCGTAAGAAAAAAAGTTTATATAATTTTAATCAAGCAGCAGCTACAAATTGCAATCGATTACGAACTTAAGAAAATTCTTATGCCCTGTTTTTTTTTCAAATAGAAAAGTCCGGAAACGTTTGCATTGCCGAAAGCAGGGCGGCCAGGAGTTGTTCGCCCCGGGAGTCCAAAGGTGAACGAATCATGATGGAATGTTCAGTCGCAATGTTGTTTAACAGCCAACTGACTAACTGACTAACTGACTAACTGACCAACTGATTAACTGACCTACATCAACCCCTCAATAATCTTATCCTCAGACATCCCCTCCGCCT
>CAYOPD010000145.1:2019-7324 GCA_964405735.1 uncultured Saprospiraceae bacterium
TAACTGACCTACATCAACCCCTCAATAATCTTATCCTCAGACATCCCCTCCGCCTCTGCCTTGTAATTTCTGACAATCCGGTGCCGGAGGACCAATTTGGCAATGGCCTGGACATCTTCGATATCCGGTGAATATTTGCCATTGATGGCTCCGTGTACTTTGGCACCCAGGGCCAGAAACTGGGAGGCCCGGGGGCCTGCACCCCAGGAGATGTATTGATTGACTTTTTCGGTGGCGCGGGACGTGCCCGGACGGGTTTTGCTGGCCAGGTTGACCGCGTATTGCAGCACATTGTCGGCAATCGGGATTTTGCGGATCAGTTCCTGGTAAAAACTGATATCCTCGGAATTCATCACCAGCCTCAACTCGGGACGATGGAGGGAGGTGGTGTTTTTTACGACCACGACTTCTTCCTCAAAAGACGGGTAGTCCAGCAGGATATTAAACATAAAACGGTCGAGCTGGGCTTCAGGCAGGGGATAGGTCCCTTCCTGTTCGATGGGGTTTTGGGTGGCGAGTACAAAGAAGGGTTTTGGGAGCAAATGTTTTTGGCCACTCACGGTGACCGATCTTTCCTGCATGGCTTCCAGCAGGGCGGCCTGGGTCTTGGGGGGCGTCCGGTTGATCTCATCCGCAAGTACAATATTTGCAAAAACAGGCCCCCGGTTGAATCTGAACCTTCGATCTTCGTCCAGGATTTCGGAACCTGTGATGTCGCTGGGCATCAGGTCGGGGGTAAACTGGATGCGGTTGAATTCCAGGTCAAGGACCTGGGCGATGGTGGAAACCAGGAGGGTTTTGGCCAGGCCCGGCACACCTACCAGCAGGCTATGGCCATTTGAAAATAAGGATATGATAACCGCTTTGACCACATCATCCTGACCGATGATCACTTTGCCTACTTCCGCTTTAAGCGTTTTATATGCCTGGCCCAGGGTGTCTACCGCCTGAACATCATCCAATGGTTCTTTCTGCATAATTTATAATTGCGCACAAAAATAGCATAATTAGGGGAGGGAATAGGGATCTGGAGACCAAGGAGGCATTAAGGAAATGTTATCGGTCCTTGGTAAATTGGACCTCCGGCTTCCTTTGCTGAAATAGTAAAATGTATTTATTTTAGGTTATGTGTCTGCACAGAATTCTGACCGCTATCCTTTGCATCCTTTCCTCATGGCCGGCCTGGGCCCAGCGGTTTGACAAATCCATCCTCCTGGAAGGCCGGAAAAGAGAATTTATTGTAGTACGGCCTTCCGGGAATGCTCCCCAAAATGGATTCCCCGTAGTGTTTATGTTTCATGGCACCAGCGGCGATGGTGAAAAAATGTACCAAACTTCAGGCTGGAAGGAACTTGGAGAAACCGAAAAATTCATTTCGGTTTATCCCAGTTCTTTAGCCTACTGCATCAATGATCCTCAGGAAGGAATGGGGGTCACCACTAAATGGAATAACGGGGATCTGCAGACCGCAGCCTGTCCGGGTCAGATTCTCCGGGACGACCTTTCCTTTATTCGGAGCATTGTAGATACATTGAAAAAAGGTTTTAACATCGATTCCCGCCGGATCTACGCCTGCGGGTTTTCAAACGGGGCCGCCATGACGGCGAAACTGGCTGTAAACATGAGCGACCTTTTTGCTGCTACGGTGAGTGCGAGTGGTCCTTTATTCGATCTGGATTCCGGCCAGGTCAATCCAAAGATTCCCTGCTGGTTTACGGTCGGCACCAGGGATGACCGATTTCTGGACGCCATTGGTCAAGGATTAAGTTCATTTCCTTATAATGACAGCGCCCTTCTGATTCTGCAAAATCCCATTGATAATTTTTTAGGCTCGATGGGCCTTAAAAAAACCTATTCCTCCAAGGATTCCACTGCCAAACTCACTTTTTACCAGTTCAATCGGGATTTGAACAATATGCCCACGGAAAACAAATTCGTTTTTCTCCTGGCTAAAGACATGTTTCATGTATTTCCCAACGGGACCAATTACCCGGTATTTGAATCGGCTCCTTTATATTGGAACCAGTTCTTTAAAAATATTATAAAACCATTAAGCACCCCGGTGAATTACCAAAAACCGGTTAAAAGATCCTGGACCCTCGTTTCCAACATAAACCAAACCCATATTTGGATTAAAAGTGAAATCCCTCTCATCCGTGAAAAAATAAACATTGTGGATTGCCTTGGACAGGTGTACCAAACCCTGGTATTAAACGGAATGGATCAGCGGGTGGATATATCCGGTCTTGCCCCGGGACTGTATTTCATCCAGGGCAAGATGGGCTCCGGAAAATTCGTCCGGCTATAATTTTAGCCACCGTTTGCTCAGATGGTAGTGCTGAAATTTAATCACCAGGAAATATCCCCCGGCTCCAAGGTGATCAATGCCAATCCGGTTTTCCCCCTTAAGCAGCACACCCTGGCCCAGGGACCGTCCAAATTCATCAATGATGCCATATACAGCCGGTTCAGGGGCTTCCACCCTTAAATGACTGTTCGCTGGGTTAGGGGATATTCTGACCCGGGCAGAAGGGATTTGCCTCTTCTCCCTGGCTTGTGGTTTAAGGGCCAGCGAACCCTCAAATTCAACAGCACCAATGGATGGAGGTGATTTATAATTTTTGCCGTAATAATCGGTTACCGGCGGATTCACTGCCTTTCCCTTCTGGTATGCCGGGCTGGTCGAGCCGATCATAAAGTTTGTGGCATTCACCTGCGGATTGGCAACCAACTGGGCAGGATCCGCCACCGGAAGCACCGGGCCCGCCCATCCTGACAGCCCTTCTTTAAACCATAGATTATTGGAATAGACAAAGGAATTGGGCGCCGTATCCGGGCCGATATTGACTTCGGTGGTCACAGCGGTGGTAATGATGAAAATATTGTTCTGGACCTTATTGCGGCCACAGGCTTCGAAACGGCTGGGATCAACGGTTTCCTGCAGGATACGCATGGCCCAGCGACTCGGCCTGAAAATGGTATTGTTAAAAACGTTACAATCTACCGCCCCAACAAAAGCGAAAGGCGTCTGGGCCCCTTCGAATACATTGGCATAGACTTCGACGCGGGTGGCTTCAAAAGCAGCGTTTTGGGGTCGGAAAAACTCAAGACCGGTGCTGCCCCCGATATTGAGGGCACGGGAGCCCCCGTTGACAAAACGGTTCCTCCGGATGGTGATGTCGCTGCTGCCCCCTTTGATCTGTATACTATTGCTGCCCATCTGGTCAAACTGCAGATCCTGGAAAAGTCCCCGGTGGCAGCCGACCATATCAATGCCGCTGCCCCCGGCCGAACCATTTATAAACGCACAATCCCGCACCTCAAAATCATCCACTCCGGACAATTTTAGCAGATCGTTATTCCCGGAGGCGTTGATGTTCCGGAAAATACAATTTCGGATCAGGATATGATGGGAAGGGGTCCCGAAACTTCCGGCATCATCAATATTCATACCGTTGCCGGTCTGTCCCTGGATGACCAGGTTCTCCAGGATCACATAAGCGATGTCTGAAAAATGAAAGGATTCGGTTCCGCCTGAAAGGGTCACCGTTTCACCCGGTGCGGCTTTGATCAGGATGGGTGAGGCCGCGCTGCCGTTGAGGCCGGATATAAAAAAAGTGCCCGTATAATTACCGGCATGAAGAAGTACGGTATCCCCGGCAAATACATTACCCGGGATAGATGAAGGAGAAGTCCAGGCATATCCGCTCCCGATATGGAGGATACGGGCTTGTGAAGGGAATGAAAAACAACAAAGAAAGGCCAGGGTGGCCATATATTTAATATTCATATCCATGTGGATTAATCCTTATCAAAACCGTAAACCGGCGCCGGAAATTGTGGTAAATCCTGTTAAAGACCTTTGGACCGGCCTACTGACTAACTCCAACTTACCAACTTTCAAACTGACTAACTGACCAACTTTTCCTTATTTTGACACCAAATCAAAACCATGGATAAAAGAACCTTTTTGAAAACCGGGTTCCTGGGAAGCCTCGCTACAACACTCGCTTCCTGGGACATTCCTTTCGACGCCGGCAGGACCACCATCCTGTTCCAGGGGGACAGCATTACCGATGCCGGCCGGGACAAAGCCCAATATTATGCCAACAGCGCTTCAGGCCTGGGCACAGGCTATGTCCATATGGCCGCCTCCACCCTGCTTGAAAAATATCCGGACCAGGGCCTGCGCATTTACAACCGCGGAATCTCGGGACATAAGGTTTTTCAACTCGCCGGCCGGTGGGAAGACGATGCCCTCAACCTCAAACCGGATGTGCTCAGTATCCTCATAGGGGTCAATGATTTCTGGCATATGCTCAATGGCCAATATAGTGGTGGGGTCGAAGTTTATGAAAATGATCTGCGTGCGCTCCTGGTGCAGACCAGGGAAGCCCTGCCCAAGGTGAAACTGATCCTTGGCGAGCCTTTTGTGGTCAGGGGAGGTACTGCTGTCGGAAGCCCGCGCTGGAATACCGAGTTTCCTGCATATCAGACGGCTTGTAAAAAAGTAGCCGGTGAATTAAAAGCGGCCTTTATACCCTATCAAAACATTTTTGATGGTATCCTGAATAAAGGAGGCGCGGCCTATTGGTGCCCCGATGGGGTGCATCCTTCCCTGGCCGGGGCCAGGCTGATGGCGAATGCATGGGTGGCTGCTTATTCCGAAGTGAAAGAGTGACCTCGAGTCACCCCTTTACTTCAAGAATAGTCAACCTAATATAGGTAACTTGCCTCTGCCAGCATGCCTGCCCTCATTGAACAATACTTCCCCAATCTCTCCGAGATCCAGAAATCCCGGTTTGATTCCCTGGAACTCTTTTACCGGGAATGGAATGAAAAAATCAACCTGATTTCACGAAAAGATATGGAGCAGTTCATGCTGCACCATGTCCTTCACAGCCTGACCCTGGGCCGTTTTATGAATTTTGCGCCAGGCACGGAGATCCTCGACCTGGGCACCGGGGGGGGATTTCCGGGCATCCCGCTGGCTATTCTTTGGCCGGAGATCCGCTTCCACCTCGTAGATGGTACCGGTAAAAAAATCAAGGTGGTGGAGGCTGCGGCACAGTACCTGGGTCTGGAAAACGTAACGGCCAGTCATATCCGGGCTGAAGACCTGGTCTCCCAATACGATTATGTAGTGGCCAGGGCGGTCACCAGCCTGGCCGACCTTCTCCGGCTCACCCGCAAACGCGTCCGTACACGCCACATCAACGCCCGACCCAACGGCCTCATCGCCTACAAAGGTTACCCGCTGAAAGAGGAACACAAGACCATAAAAAATGTACCCCATGAGTTGTTC
>CAYOPD010000145.1:7424-10115 GCA_964405735.1 uncultured Saprospiraceae bacterium
CCGATTTCTCCGTATTCACTCCCCCATTTCTCCACTTCACCCTAAAACCACTTTTACTCCTTCCCCTTCAGCCAAATTGCAGGGAAATACAAGTCATTAAAATGAAAAAATTTATTCTCTCCATCCTCCCTGGCCTGGGATTGTTTGCGCCCCCTGGCTAAGTGGCCCAATTTCCTGCTTCTTCCTGGCAATTCGATCTTGCCGATCAAAGCGGTATACCTCTGGTTTAATTCAAAACTGAAAGTCGAAGTGCAGCCCGACCCGGTGGAAGAGATCCTGGTCAGCCGGGAGAGGCCCAAGGAATTTAAAGCCTGGCCTGGAGCCTGACCCTCCCCTCTTTGCCCAATTCCCTTATATTTACCCGGTTGTTTTAAACATTTATCTTAATCTTAACAGCCTGTCTGACGGGTTTTTGGTTTATTAGCATGAGTATAAAATCTAAATGGATTATGAGAGGTTCTTTGTTTGCCATGGGCGTTGTAGTCCTGTTTTTTGTTTTTTCAGCCGGTAAAAAGACCTTACCGGAAACCGACGGTTCCAAGGAAGCCGTGATCCTGCATACTGTCATGCAGGTGCTCGAACAGGCGCATTTCCGCCCCCAGCAGTTGAATGACGCATTTTCAAAAGCGATCTACAAAAGCCATCTCCAGGACCTCGATGGTTCCAAACGCTTTTTTACCCAAAACGAAATCAACCAGTTAAAACCTTTTGAACTGCGGCTGGATGAAGATGTGAAGGGCCGCAATCTCGAATTTCATTACCTGGCCGCCCGGCTTTTTCAGTCTTCCCTGACCCGGGCCCAAACCTATTACGAGGACGCCATCAAACAAACCTATGATTTTAAAGGGAACGAGACCATTGAGCTGGATCCGGATAAAATGCAGTATGCCAAAAACGAAGCTGAACTCAAAGCTTATTGGAAAAAACTGATCAAATACGAAATAGCATCCAAGGTAGCAGATCGCCTGGATGAACAGGAAAAAGATAAATCAGGTGCTGCAAAGAAGTCCCTGGCCGCCCTGCAGGTAGAAGCCCGGGATAAAGTAAAGGAAACCTATGATGATTATTTTTCACGATTTAGCAAACTGGATGCAAAAGTCTGGTTTGAATCCTACCTGAACGCCATCACCGGTTATTTTGATCCGCACTCCAATTATTTTTCGCCCAAAGACAAGGAAGACTTTAATATGCAGATGTCCGGAAAATACGAAGGGATCGGAGCCAGACTGGGCCAGGAAAAGGATTATGTCAAAGTGACCAGCATCATTCCCGGAGGCCCTGCCGCCAAAAACAAAGAACTGGAAGTGGACGACCTGATCATCCGGGTCACCCAGGATGGCGCCGAACCTAAAGAAGTGATTGGAATGCGGGTGGATGAAGTAGTCACCTTCATCCGGGGCAAAAAAGGCACAGGGGTGACGGTGAGCGTAAAGAAAAAAGACGGCACCTCTAAAGAAATTCATCTCATCCGCGATGAAGTAATCCTCGAAGAAGGTTGGGCCAAGTCAGCCATCCTGGAGATCCCGGGCATGACAGAAAAAATCGGTTTTATCAGCCTGCCCAGCTTCTATTCCGATTTTGAAGACAACAACGGTAAAAGCTGCTCCAGGGATGTGGCCAACGAAATCAAAAAGCTGCAAAGCCAGGGAGCCAAAGGCATCATCCTCGACCTTAGGTTCAACGGGGGAGGATCCCTCACCGAAGTCGTGGATATGGTTGGTCAGTTCATCGAAACAGGCCCGGTAGTCCAGGTCAAATCCAAAACAGGCAATCCCACGGTCATGCAGGACAGGGATGGCTCCGTGGTTTATGATGGGCCTCTGGTTGTGATGACCAATTCTTACAGCGCCTCCGCCTCAGAGATCCTCGCCGCCGCACTGCAGGATTATAAAAGAGCGGTCGTCGTAGGGTCTAAAACTTCTTTCGGTAAAGGCACCGTACAACGGTTTTTCCCGCTCGACCGAGTGGTCAACGGACTACAGGCATACAAACCCCTGGGAGAAATTAAGGTGACCGTTCAGAAATTTTACCGCATCAATGGCGGATCCACCCAGCTCCGCGGTGTGCAACCGGACATCGAACTGCCGGATACTTATAAATACCTCGAGATCGGAGAGCGGGAATACGACCATGCTATGGAATGGACCGAGCTGCCTAAACTGTCCTATCAGCAAAATGTATTCACGGTAGACAACATGGACCAGCTGCGCACCCTGAGCAAAAGCAGGACTGATACCAGTACCTTGTTCAAACTCATTGATCAAAACGCACTCCGGCTGAAAACCCTCCGGGAACAGACCACGGCATCGCTCAACCTCGACCAGTACCGCAAGGATGAATCCCGCCGTCATTTTGAATCCGAAAAATTCAACATGCTCAATGACCTCGGCACCCGTCTGAAACCCAGTCCTTCCTCCGCCGTTTCTTCATCGGACCTGGCCCTGACCGACCTGAAAACCCTTGAACAAAGGCAGGAAGAATGGTTCAGGAATATTAAAAAAGACGTTCACCTCGAAGAAAGCGTTCTGATCCTCCAGGACCTGATCCGAACGAATGAGAGTAAGATTGCGAAGAGTAAGAATTAGTAGTCAGTTAGCCAGTTAGCCAGTTAGTCAGTTAGCCAGTTTGTAAGTTTGTAAGTTTGAAAAATGCTGAATGCTGAATGCTGAATGCTGAATGCTGAATGCTGAA
>CAYOPD010000146.1:0-1878 GCA_964405735.1 uncultured Saprospiraceae bacterium
TCCGGTCAATTTGTACAGCGGACCGGATGGCGCGCTCTATGTAGTTGATTATTACCGGCAAATTATTGAACACCCGGAATGGATGTCGGAAGAAGCGATCCAAGCCGGTCAACTTTATAATGGTTCAGACCGGGGCAGGATCTATCGGGTTTCCAAAACGGATGCCAAACGAGCCGAATGGATGAATGGCCTGAAGCTGGGCGATGCTTCCGATGAGACCCTCATTGCAGAGCTCTCTAATCCAAATGGCTGGTGGAGGCTGAATGCGCAACGTTTATTGATTGATCGGGGTAAAAAAGAAACAGTGCCTGCGCTGATACAACAGACGAAAAACAAGTCTTCACCAATGGCCCGTTTGCATGCATTATGGACGCTGGAAGGGCTTGAAGCCCTTACATCCGATTTGATTGAAGCGGCTTTAAAAGATACGGACGCAGGTATCCGGGAAAATGCCATCCGGCTGGCCGAGCCTTTTCTGGCCTCTTCGCCGGCCTTGTCCAGAGCGCTTCTGTCTCTGCAGAGCGATAAAGATTCCAAAGTGAGGTTTCAATTGCTCTGCACCCTTGGTTTTTTGGACAAGCCAGATGCCGCTGAAGCAAGAAAGGACCTGTTGTTCAGGGACCTGAATGACCCTTGGGTGCAGATTGCGGCTTTATCCTCCTCCAGCTCCCAGACCTTTGATTTATTAAAGGAGGTACTAGGTCATTATCAGCCGAAAAGTGCGGCCTTTGCCTCGCTTGGACAGCGATTGGCTTCCATGATTGGCTCAGCCGGCGATTTGGTCCATATTCACTCATTGATCTACCAGGCCATTGGTAAAGGGGCAAAAAAAATCAGCGGATGGGAGGCTCCCATACTGGAAGGATTGGCACGGGGAATGGAAACGAAAATGTTTAAGGGGTCCGAATTCAAAAATGAACTGCCTGTGCTCATCAGGGTTTGTTTTGAACATCCCTCTGACCCGCTTCGAAATGCGGCCCTCCATCTGTTATCCGTGATTAAAATTGAAGATAAATCGGAAATAAAAAAAGGCGTCGTGCAGGCAATAGGTATTGCACAAGACCCGAGTTTGCCGGAGAGACAAAGGGCTGAAGCGATCAAATTCCTGGCCCTGGATGACCTTGAGACTCACGCTTCTTTTTTAGAATCATTGATCAACCCCCGGGAGCAACCGTTTGTGCAACGGGCGGCTATAAAAAACCTTGGCCTCATTCAAGGAAATACCTTCATAAACCTGGTTTTACGGGAATGGGCCACCCTGACCCCGGAGCTTAGGACAGAAGCCGTAGCCGCTATTATCGGCAAGCCGGAACGGATCAGCCCCTTATTGAATGCCATTGATTCAGGCAGGATCCAGAAATCAAGCATTGTTTTTTACCAACGGGTGCAGTTGATGACCCAACCGGATGAAAAAATCCGTACGCGTGCCCGCGCCATTTTTTCGGAAAATGAGGAGGATGAGGTCAATAAAGCCTATAAGCCGGCCCTTCAATTGAAAGGGGATGCCACCAAAGGGAAAAGCGTCTATGTACAAAACTGTGTGATTTGCCACCAGGTGAGAGGCGCTTTGGGTGTCCAATTTGGACCCGACCTGGGAACCATTCATAGCTGGCCACCGGAAGGCATCATGACCCATATACTTTCACCCAATCTTTCCATTGCGGCGGGATATGATCTCTGGGAAGTCGAATTGAACCAGGGTGAAAGGATGCAGGGCATAATCTCCAGCGAGACTCCGGGGGCCATCACCCTGAAGAATGCTGAAGGCATCCAGAAGACGATCAACCGCCAGGATATAAAATCTTTAAAAACACTCAATATTTCCGCTATGCCCGCGGGTTGGGAAAAAACCATCAATCACCAGCAAATGGCGGACCT
>CAYOPD010000146.1:1978-10109 GCA_964405735.1 uncultured Saprospiraceae bacterium
GCCCCTGACCCCTTAAAGGGGAACCTGACTTGTGGCCATCGGGATTTAATCATTTATTAGATTGCCCTGCGTTTATTCAGATTGTGTACAAAATGGATCATGTAATCATCAAGCCAATGGCAGGGGGGGAATAAACTTGTTTGGCACCGCTGCTAAAATCCATGGTTCCCCCGTGGGGCCTGCCCGACTTGTCACCTGTACTTTAAATGGATGGTCAGGCGGGGACAGGGGCAGGGAACAAATACTTCTACTTTACTTGATATTTCCTGATATCAAATACCTGCTCCCGCAGGCGCGGGATTGTCATACACTCAAACCATTGAACTGAATTCGATGCTTTGTAATTTCGTCAATATGAAACCAAACCTGATATCCGTCTCAAAAAATCGAAACTGGGAGTTCATCCCGATCTCCGGACTTCTTATCCTCATCCTTTTCATCAAGCCTGCTTACTCACAATCCACCGCTTATTCTGCAGGGACCATGCAGGTAGGCTTAGCCCGGGTAGATATAACTCCTGAAACAAACATCCGATTGGCAGGTTATGCCGCCCGGTCGAAGGGAGAATCGGAAGGCGTGCTTCAGAAACTGGAAGCCAAGGCCCTGGCTTTCGGAACAGATGCCCAGCGACCCTCCATTCTGATCACCGTGGACCTGGTGGGCATTCCGGGCCATATCACCACAAAACTGGGGGAGAAACTTTCCGCCAAACTGGGCCTTGATCCCGCACAACTGGTGATTTGCGCCTCTCATACTCATAGCGGGCCCGAAGTAGGCAACCTCCTCAATATACTCCAATACCGGGGTGCGGCCGCCTATAGTGACTCCCTGCTCGAATTGGGTCAGCTGAGGCATATTGCACAATACATCGATCTGCTTTCCAATAAGCTCGTGGAGCTCAGCCTGGCCGCCATGAAGGACAGAAAACCTGCACTGGTTTCCTGGGTGCAGGGACAAGCCCTTTTTGCCAAAAACAGGAGGACCGAAGGAGGTCCTGTGGATGTGGCCCTACCCGTAATGCGTATCACCGGGCCGGATGGAAAATTACGGGCTGTGCTGGTGAATTATGCCTGCCACGGCACCACCTTATCCGGCGATATAAACCGCCTGCATGGAGACTGGATGGGTGAATCTCAAAAATTGATCGAAAGCAGATTTCCCGGGGCTCTTGCCCTGATTGCCATTGGAGCAGGCGCCGATGCCAATCCTCAGCCACGAGGTAAAATGGAACATGTGCAGATGCATGCCAAAGAAATTGCCGACCATCTTGAAAAATTGTTGACTTCCTCCCAATGGCAGGCGCTGACCAGTCCTCCCGCTGGACGTATAAAATGGGTGAAACTGCCTTTTGCCAAAGTCCCCACCATCCCGGACCTGGTTCTTCAGTCGGAGGATAAAACGGTCAAAGGATATTACGCGCGTCTTGCCCTTGATCGTATCGCCCGAGGGCAGGCTATACCCTCAGAGCTGAATTATCCGGTTCAGGTATGGGCCTTCGGCAAAGAGATGGTGATGATCAACCTGGCCGGGGAAGTCGTCGTGGACTATTCCATCAGGCTCAAGGAGGAAATAGGGGCCGAGCGCGTTTGGTTAAACACGTATTCCAACGATGTTCCAAGTTATATCCCTTCAAAACGTATTCTCAGGGAAGGCGGGTATGAGGCGGACTTGAGCATGTATTATTATGATAAGCCATCCCCCTATGCCGAGGCGGTGGAAGACATCATTGTTAAAGCCGTCCACGATCTTTTGCCCAAATCCTTTAAGACGGTCAGGGCATCCATCAATAAACCTGTGGTCATAAAAGGAGAAGAAGGGAAGGCCATTGAATTGCGTGCGGAAATGGCCAGGGCGGTCGGGCCGGAAATCAAATACATGCCAGAATGGCGGGCCTTTGGCTGGTTTACCGAAGCGGACCGGGTGGAATGGGATGTAGAGCTTAAGAAAGGGGGTGCCTATGAGGTATTTCTGGATTGGTCGGTTTCCGACGAAGAGGCAGGAAAACCTTATATTTTTGATGCGGGGAATCAGCAGATAAGCGGGATCGTTGGAAAGTCGGGTTCCTGGTTTACCTACCGTTACGAAAAGTTGGGAAGGATCAAATTGTCCGTTGGAAAGAACAAGTTGATCTTTAAAGCCGGTGAGTATTCCCCGAAGGGTGCTTTGCTTGATTTGCGCAGCATAAAACTGGTGCCCGTGAAATAATATGCTGTGAAAAATTCAATACAAACTGTTCAACATTTTTATGATGGTGTCTGCAATGATCTTGCCTATGCCCGGCATCGTCCTGGATACCATTGGTTCATACCCTCCTTCCTTGTAGGCGGCGTCCGTGCATAAATATCCGCTGTTGCCGTTGCAATGGGTAATGACCTGGGTCTGACGAAAAGGGGAGGCTTCCTTGATTTGCATGCCGATTTCATTCATCAGTTCACCCGAGATGCCCACAAGGGCCAGGGTCCCGATTTTTAAAACCGACAGCCTGAGTTTGACCGGTTCGCCGGGTATAATGGTCTCATTGGGCATCATCCGGCTGGTAGCACGCTGTTTTCCTGGGACGGTGAGTTCCTGACTTAATACGGCCAGTTTTCCGCCTGGTTGTGTAGAAATGGCAGCACTTACTTTTTGTATCTCTTCCCCGAGAATGAGGCCGATGGCATCCATTTCACCGAAATTTTTATGGGGACCATAAATTGGGTTGATATCTCCGGAAGCCCCGGCAAAGACACCGATGGGAATGCCGGCTTTAAAATTTTTTTCAAGATATCGGACCGTCGATCCCGGCCAATCACCGGTGACCAAACTGTTTTCCTGGCCATTCACCGTGGCATGGCAGGGCCAGTTGACCAGGAGTCCTATGGTTTCGTCCTGCATATTGTCCAGGCGCAGGACCCCTACGGTATGATCACAAGGTCCATCCGGGTTTCTTCCCAACCAGATTCCACCCTCGTTATGCCGGGCTCGACGATTGATATTCATCCGGCAGCTACCTTCTCCATATCCGGTCTTTACGGGGACCCTGCCTTCCCAGGCCTGAACCGCGGCACCCACCAATTTGGATTTTAAATCAACCAGGTAAAGAGCCAGGTTTTCCGTGGCGGTTTCCCCGTAAGCGCGGGTGGAAGGGGCTCCATGATTATGAGCAGCAACGAGGAAACAGTTTTGTTTTGGGATGCCTGTCTTTTTCTCGACTTCAAGGTTGATTTCATCGGCAAACTCGAATGAAAACCCAATCAGGTCAGCCTGGATCAGGCAGGCCGTCGTCCGGCCATCATCGAAGACAAAAGCCCGGGCATATATTGAATCATGGACTCCGGTCGAAGGTTGGGCCCGGCCGGCATAACCGCTGAGGGGGACGGGATGTCCAGGGGTGATGTTCACCGTGAAAGCCCCCGTCCGCAAACCCTGTTCCTGGGCGCTTGCGTGGAGATGGATAAAAAAAAGAATGCCGGTCCATGCAATGATTTTCATAGTATAACTAATTGTAAAAAGAAATCATTGAAAGTAATAAAACTTCAGAACAGGTTGTAGTCCAAAATGTCGTAATCATTTGTACGAGGTATTCCATCCTGCGACGACTTGTGTTTACCCTGAGAAAGGGTCCTTCCAGGTCTCGAATTTAAAAAAATAAAAAATGTATACTGCATTACACCTTTGAGAACCTCAGTGACTACAATATTTAAATATTTTCTATATTCAAGGTCTGATCAAATCAATGGCCCGACAGAAAAAATGACCTTTTTCATTAAAGCTAGGAATACACTGGGTTGAAAGAAATGTAATTCTGGTTTTAGTATGTTATACTTGATTTTAAAATAAACCAAATCACGATGTCTCCAGTATTTCACGATTCAAAGAGATCCTTTTCATTGGGATTCATTTCATTCATGGCCATGTGCTGCTTATCCGGTTATGCGCAGACTAATGTCGCCCTGGGTAAATCTGCTACAGCAAGCAGTTCGTGGAACAGTACCCCAGCTGATGCTTTTGACGGCATTCACTCCAATCAGTGGAACGCCGGATCCTGGCCTGTCAGATGGATTGCTGTGGACCTGGGATGTACATTTGATGTTACCTCTATCCACCTCAGAGTGGAACAGCTGCCGGATGGCAATACCACCCACAAAATCTATTTTTCCGCTGATGGAATCAACTGGGGTCTCCCTGTGGATATATTATCAGGCTTTACAGTGGATAATCAGGTGCTGATCAGCACTGCCGGCGGATCAACCCGGTATATAATGGTCGAGACAACCGTTTCTCCCAGTTGGGTAGCCTGGAATGAGATAGAAGTTTTCGCCTCGGGCCCCAATTTTTATGCAGATGCGGACGGGGATGGCTTCGGTGATCCCACAACAGCTGTCCAGGCTTGCACAGCTCCTTCAGGTTATGTTGCAGATAATTCCGATCTATGCCCGAATGATCCGGGAAAATCCAACCCGGGGATTTGTGGTTGCGGGGTATCGGATACAGATACGGACGATGATGGGACCGCCGATTGCAACGATGGATGCCCGGCAGATCCTGATAAAACCGCTCCTGGTCAGTGTGGTTGTGGTACCACGGATCTGGACAGTGATTGTGATGGAATTTCCGATTGCAATGACCTCTGCCCCGGAGGCGATGACAGCGTGGATAACAATCACGACGGCAAGCCGGATTGTAAATATCCACCTTCCCTGGCAGAGATCATCGATGATTGGAAATGCGGAAATAATAAGGTCCTGGTTTGTCATAAGGGCAAAAACAGCTTGTGTGTTGCCTATTCGGCCCTGGCTGCCCATATTGCCCATGGGGATTATCTGGGCACCTGCGGGGATGTCGCCTGCATTGAAGAACTCAATGGTATAAAGTCCGGTGGTATGTTGCCCTTGACGACAATAAACTCATCTTATGAAAAGGATGAAATGTCGCTATACCCCAATCCTGCTCAAAGCGAGTTGCAAGTTGTGTTGGCTTCCTTTGATGGGCCCGTTCAATTAGAGGTATTCAATGCTTTGGGCCAACGGGTACTGAGCCTGCGTGATCCCATGCGGCTTATGGGTGAATCCGGAATCCGGTTGCAGGTTGGGTCACTTAAAGGGGGACTTTATTTTCTCAAGGCAAGCGCTGCCGGATTTCAGGAGGTCAAATCCTTTATTAAGTCGGAATGATGGAAACATGTATCAAAGCTGCAATTCCCAGGTGTTTATTGCCATCTGATCACTTTCACTGCCTCTGCAAGCCTTCCCGGTGAAGTCACCCTTATAAAAAAGGTACCTGCAGGAAGGTCAGGATATAATTGAACCTCAGGCTGTAATCTGGCCCAGGTAAAAGTCCTCAGCCTTGCTCCGTACACCGAAATGAATTCAATTCTTCGGTCGTAGGATTTGGCTGGGCCTTTCAGGAAAATTTGATGGCTGAAAGGAGCGGGGAAGGCTATCCAGTCCGCGCTCTGCACTTCTTCCCGGTGTATGGGGGTGCTGCCGTTTTCCACGAGTGAGAAACCATCCAGGCCAAACTCCAGGATATTCCTCGAATCCGCCATGACCGGCTCGCTTGCTTCGAATATGATGCGGGAAGATTTATTCTTTATGAGCGACGGACTCAGGGTAATCTGGTATTTCGTCCAGGCTGGTATATTAGGTTCCAGAGTCAGCAAGAGAACAGTGTCTTGCCCGGATGCGAGATAAACCTTATGGCTGCCCACCCAGGGTATTGTTTCAATGAGGTTTTTGCGGATGGTCCAGGCAGAAAAGCGAATCGAAGGGGCTTTATATCCCGAAAGGTCAAGAATTGGGGATATGAGCCGGGTATAACCATTGTCCACATCATCTCCGGTGGCTGAGGTGGAACCGTTTCCGGTGATCATACATTGATCCCCAAAATCGTCCGGCAAATCGTACTCCGGATTGATGACCTCCTCACGGATATAAGCGCCCCGGGGTTCAGCTCTTCCCCATACCCCACGGAATAAATCACTTTGGGCAGTCCAGCCGAGGTTGAAAGCGAAATTATCTTCATAACCCCGGGTAAGTGGAACGATGATTTCACCGGTTTGACTATCGAGTACCAGAGACCTGGTTTTGAAACGATAGCCCCAAATCGCCATTCCCAGGGTCCATCTTCCTTCATAAATCAGTTGGGTGGAAAGGCCAGACTGATTGGTTACCACATCAAAACTGCTTTCTTCCGAACTGAAACGCACGAACACACCGGATATGCCCTCACCCGTAAGGGAATCGATCACCCTGATATTAAGTTCCCGGGTAGCCAGGGGCATTAGTAGAATTTCGGTTTGGGTCAACTTCCCGGTTTGAAGATCCACCTCAACCTCTTTCGCCTGATACCCTTCTTTACTGATCTTTATGCTGACTTTACCGGTATAAGGCCCACCGGTTTTAAAGCTCCCGTCACCGCCACTCAGCACTTCATTGAAAGGGGCCAGGCCCATTTTGATTTTTACGTTCGCAAGGGCCTGCCCGTTGAAGGAATCACGGACTGTCCCACTCAGGTAGGAGGCTCTTTTATATTCTGGTTTGACCACATACAAACCAAATTCAATATCCGATGCCAGGATATTGCCTGAAGGCAGGTAAGGATATACCCCCCAGCAGCCATGGAAATCCCCATCTCCTGCCGGATAGGTATCGTAAGCGCCCACCTCCACCAGGTGGTTTGGATTCGTAGCGTCCACGATCGTAAATCCATCGGTATAATAGGAAGTGACGAGGTATCCTTTGTGGTAATGGGTATTGTGTGGGATGGTACCACGGATTTGGGTAGTCCTGCTCCGGTAACGGTCTGTGCGGACTATATTGGATAAATCATCGACCCGGTAGGCCTCTACAAAGGCATTGGCCCGTTCATCTGTTGTGAAGGCATATTGACCGTCATCGGAGAGCCATATATTGTGGGTGAATGCATTTCCTGTTCGCTGGGCAGCCAATTTCACGGGTTTCTTTCTGTCCTTTAGATTCCAGACGGTGAACTCGCCAGCCAGCACATCTGCAGACCAAAGCGTATCGTTCCGGGCGTAAGTGTCATGGGAATAATTGCTGTTTAATATGCCCACAAAGGCCGGGAAATCAAGGGAAGGGTTCAGGTCCAGGATGACCACCCCCGGATGGAGGTTGCTGCCACTGATGTAACAATATCCTTTTTCATCAATAAATAAAGTATGGGCGCGGTTGATAAAATCTTTTTTGTGGATGTTGAGGATTTCGTCCGACACCTCGATCATGGGTTTCCAAAATTTCCATTGGATCCCCATAGGCGCTGCTGACATATCAATGATCAGGAGCCCGTCCTGGCCCTGGTCGGCCACTGCATAGACCCGGTTTTTATAACTTTTAATTTCCCGCCACTGCCCCTGGGCTCCAGGGATATGCACAAGAAGCACCGGTTTGCTGCCATCAGTAACATCATATACGCTGGTCCCGGTGGTTCTTCCGATGATGGCATATTCCCTACCCATACTGTCCACATAACCCCAGACATTCGCACAATTGTCGGTAAAGCGGACATTGGATAATAAAGTGGTGTTGTAATCCTGCGCCCGCATGGATCCGCTCCAGCACAACAAAATCAGAATAAAATATCTCATCCGGCAGTATCAGGATTTGGTGACCATCATCACGGTTAAACGGCTTACACAGACCAATTCGTGTTTTTCATTCCGGATTTCGATATTCCAGACATGGATATTCCTACCTATCCTTACCGGGCTTGCCGTTCCGGTCACTTTTCCGGAAGTCACGGATTTCAGGTGGTTGGCATTGATCTCCAGGCCCACCGGGTGAGCGTGGGGATGATCGGAGCATAAGAGTGATCCGATGCTGCCCAGAGTCTCCGCCAGTGCCGCGGAAGCCCCGCCATGCAAGAGCCCCATCGGCTGATGGGTCCGGTGGTCCACGGGCATGGTGGCCCGGATAAAATCTTCTCCAAGCTCAATGATCTCCATACCCAGGGTCTGGGCAAGGGTGTTTTCAAATCGTTCGTTGAGTTGTTCCAGGGTTGGGCGGTACTTAAACAAATCGGGCATAGGGGTGCAAGTTACGGGAGTCCGGCGAATGCGGAGGTAGGAGGGGAGAGGAGGGGTGTATGACAGAATGCAGGAATTATTAAATTAGGGGACCAAAAAATAAGAAGT
>CAYOPD010000147.1:0-9998 GCA_964405735.1 uncultured Saprospiraceae bacterium
GTCCTGTGATCATCCAATATGGTGCAGGGCGGAATGACCCGTTTTCACTTTCCTGCCAAAGACCTTGGTTCCCCTTCCAGGTCTGCCCGACCAGCATTTTTTGAGAATAAGTGGTCAGGCGGGGTCGGGGGCGGGAATAATTTTCAGGAATGCATTAGCAAGTTGGCAAGTTTTCACCCGATTCTTCTGCGGCACCTTCACGCTCTACGGTGACCTCTGCGTTTAAAATCAACAAATTATCCGCGAAGCACGCAATAGTCGCAATGAAAAATAGCAAAGTTGATCCATTTCCTAGGCGGAACACCTGAGTGTTTTGCGGAATTTGCGTTTTTTATTGATGCGCAATGATTTTTAAAGAAACAAACTCCTCCATTTGACTGATCATGATGCTGTTTTTCCTGAATTTAATCTTATGCTTTCCCGTTCCATACCATTTTTCTATTGATTTTATTTTGAAAGGCAGGTCGACCCAGATCTCCCGTACGGGTATCAAATCCCGGAATGGCCTGTGCGAACTGCTGCTGGTATTGACCAGAGACAACTGAAAGATATTGCGCCCGGCATCCGATTTGTTTAAATACACATGTACAGAAGCGGGTGCATTGGTTTTCAGTATGGCTTCAGGGCCAAACAAATGATGGATCGCATTGACCAGTAGATGATCGTAATCCGGATGGCCAATGGTGTGGTTGAGTTTTTCAGTTTCATTGGCAAAATAGATGGATTCGCCCCGGCCAAAACGGTTGCTCACCAGGATGGGATGTTCGGATACCCAGGATGCCGGGAAGGCATATTCCGGAGGCTGGTTATTTATTTTAGGTAAATATCCGGTGATGATTTCAGCTCCTTTCAGGGCCTTGGTCATCAGGGTTTTGCCACCGTTGTGAAGCAGTTCCGTTTGTTCCATGCCCCGTACCAAATCATTGCGGCTCAAAATTTTCTGGTAACAATCCATTTCCGTATTGACCGATTGATGAAGATAGCTGACACCCAGTACCTCACTGAGGCCAAAATCGGGTCTTGCCGCCCCATGCTCATCGAAAAGCGATGTTTGATATGTGGAGATCAGTTTTCCCCCCTGTTCCACCCATTCTTTGATCCATTTTACCTGCTCATTGTCCAAAGCGGCAATATTGGGCAGGATCAATACGCCGAAGGCCTTAAGCGCTTCCGGCGACATGCCTTCATCCGATACAAACCCGTATTGAAAATGATTCTCGGCGAGCAACCTTTGGATCCCGCGCATGGAAACGGAAAATGCTTCATCACCCAATAACTCCCCGGAAGGTTTGGAATAAAATATGCCGATATCCGTCACCGGTTTTAATGGCCGGATAGAGGACTCGTGATCGCGAAGGTACCGGTAGGCGTCCGTAGCGAGATAGGCATTGCGGTGATCCGGGGCATTGGCCGGGTAATAACCGTTGAAATAACAATTCCAGAATCCTCCGCCCGCTGCGGCTGCTTCCCAAAGCCAGAGGCGAGAATCCAGCGGAGGATCATAAATATAACGGTGTTCCGTGCCGTTGCCGCCGAACAGGATGACAGGCGCTTTATGCGGTTCAAGGGACTTTAAAAATTTTACAATTGCCGCGGGATACCAGATGTCTTTGTATTCCACCCTGGCCGTATTGTCGGCCACAAAAGCCACTATAACAAAAAAATCAAAATATTCGGCCGCGCTGTAAAGGCTGATCCCGGTATGTTTTTGTTGTTCGATCTTATACATATCAAAAACCTCAGCGGCATAGGTTTTGTCGTCCCCGAATTTTTTGACCGTGCCCCGCATCAAGGCAAGCTGCCGCCCGGCCACTCCTTCATTCCATTTATAATAATCTTCCCAGTCCTGTTTGGAACTGCTTTGGACCGGAATCTCCTTACCGGCCGTCCGGTTAAAATCCGCCTTGCACCGGTCACAATAACAGGTCTGATGAAAATTCACGGAATTGTGCCAGATCCCGTCCAGGTGGTAGTTGGCCATGAGTTGCTCCATGTAACGGACGGCGTGTTCATTGCGGTAATGGCTGTTGTAACAAGGGGCGTACAATGGGGGGGTGGTATAGTTCAGAATGATGGGCTTCCCCTTCTCGTCCCTGGCAAACCAGTCGGGATGCTGATCATACCTTTCCTTTTCCACACCCCGGAAATCTACCCGGGCGATCACTTTGATATTGGCCGCATGACAGGCCTCCACAATTTCAGACAACAGGTCCCGCTTGCCAAGGTAAGGGTTGATGTTGGCCATGGGCAAGGGATTCTGGAAAAAATCAACGATCCCGCCCCCATTCACCACCAGGGTATTGGCAGCGGCCGCTTTCATATAATTGACCAGGCTGTCCACCTGGTAATTGGCCGCATCCGGTTGCCTCATGACGGTCTGCAGGATCCGCATGGGTTTGTGATACCATTGGATAGGCGCGCTTGATTGGGCCGGTAAATACACAGGGGACAAAATGGCCAGGAGCAGTGAGCTGCAAGCCATGAGCAATAAATTAAGGGAATTAGGTCTCCGTTTTGCCATTAAACAATTTAGCAAGATTTAATTGGAAATGGAGATCAGTTGTCCTGTCAGGGAAATAATGTGGATAGAGGATCCATCAAGGGGATAGTTTATTCCGACCGGGATGTGAAAAGGGTTGTTGATTCGCCAAAGGGATATCTCATCCGTCAAGGGACGGAGCAGCAGCCATCAGAGCAAAATTTGGTTTTCATCCCATGACAATTTGGTTTGTACCCATGAAAGAGATCCTGGATTTTAGTATACCTAAACAATTTGACAATTCCGCAATTCAGCAGTTCAACACCCCACCTCATTGCACCACCAGCTTCTCCCTCCCGGTATATATCCCCGATTTCACCTGCACCACATAGAGGCCGGGGGCGAGGTCCTTGATGGAAAGACTGATGCGGGTGGAGGTGCCGGTCAGATTTTCTTTGAAGGAGGATACCACCCTTCCATCCAACCCAAGGATCTGGCCATCCAATTGTCCCCCCTTGGGCAAATCAACAGTACAATAGGCAATGCCGTTAGCCGGGTTGGGAAATACCTTTACCCGGATCAACGAAAGCTCCTCCTGGCGGGTGGGAATGGAAAGTTGTGATTCAACAATCGTTCCTTTTTCCGGTGCTTCGGCACAGATCGGTTCGAGCCCATCGGCCTTTACGCAGGCTTCGCTGTTGTAATTGACCATATCAAATACTTCCAGGTCGTCAATAAACCAGCCGGTGGCGTTACGATTGTCATTAGACCCAAAGCGGAATTGAAGGGTCAATTCCTGGTTGTTATAATCACTCAGGTCAATGAAAGTCGGGATGAAGGTTTTCGAGTCGCCGTAAAACGCACGCAATTCAGGGATGGGGATGGCAAAATAAGACAGGGGACCGGTGTACCCGTTCCGGAAGATATTTCTTCCTGCGTCTGAATAATTAAAGCCGTCGTCCGTGGATATTCTTACGAGCCCACCATCAAAAGCGTTCTGTATATTGTACCGGTGATAAAAACGGAGCACCGGTTTGGCCATGTTTTTTAATTCCAGCGGTCGTATCCGGATGAGGAGCTGATCGTTTTCGGTAGGGCGATTGGGTACAAACCAGCTCTTTTTACCACTGCGGGCGAGGATATCGGTGAGTTCCCAAATCCCGCTGCCTTTAAGGGACAATACATCATAATCGAATTCAGTGGTTTCCATGCTGTCTATAAAAACGGTTCGGGACGCATTGGATTTGTTGGATTGCAGCGAATAAAAAAGGCCAATGGATTCACCGGGCAGCAGTTCGGAGCGTGTATAAGACAGGGTGGAGCCATTCTGGGACATAGGCACGTTGGAGGATGATGGTTTTAAACTCGTGCCTGCGGGAATGATATCGGTGACCACCACGTTTCTGGCGGTTACCTTGCTGTCGTTTCTCACCGTGATGTTGACCAAGATATCGTCGCCCGCCTTGATCAGGGGGGTCATCTTTTTACTTATTTTGACCGTAGGAATGCAGGTTGGAGGCAAATCAAAGGCCTCCACGCCGTCGCTCCGGTCCGAGGAAGAACCCTGTTTGGCGCTGAAACCAAGGCCCCTGTTGGCAAATGCTTTCCAGATCAGGCACTCGTTTTCACCATTGAATAAAAGTTTGTCCGCCTGAAGTATAGCATCCCGCCCATCCACGAATCCCGGGTTGCAGGGTTGCAGTTTCATGGCCTCAAAAACGAGGCGTATGGCTTTGTTGTTTCCTCCCGTTCCCTTATAAAGGTTTGCATCCCAGCCATAGGTTTCAGACATGGCCCAGTACAATTCCCAAAGCATCATGGTCCATACTTCCCCAAGCGCATGGGGAGTCTCCGTAGTCAGAATATCCTCGTAAGTCAGGTTGTTGATGCCAAAATCCAGCGAATAGGGATATTTGCGAATGCCCCTGCCCTTCAGATCCTGCTGGAGCGGATAGGTGCCGATGCCATATTGTGTATTGCGGTTATCCCCGGGTTTTACCGTGGTCACCAGGGTGAAAAAATCGCTCCAGCCTTCTCCCATCTGTTCATCGTTGCCGAGGCAACCGGAATTGGATGGGCCTCCTGTGAGCCGGGTGGATATCCCATGGCCGTATTCATGGGCAATGATTCCATTGTCAAAAGAACCATCCTTGTCCACGTTGTCGACCGCCGGCGCCTGAAAACTCACCGTGATGTTTTGAATGTTGTTTTTTAGATAGATCGCGTCCAGGGAACTTACTGACAAAGCGGGTATGGTCACGTTACAGGGTGCGGGGCTGACTGCACCCATGATGATGGTTGTATTTTCGTAATTGCCTATAATGACTCCGATCGCCCCGGCAGCCTGGGCAAAACAAACCTTCTCGTGGAAAAAACAATCCCCCCGGCTGATGAGAGCGATGTTGCCCTTTACCGCAGCGGCATTGACCAGGCTTTTACAACCCAGCGTGGGGGAATTGGTGCCATCAGAAACGAGCACGAGTTTGCCAGTGAGGGGTACCCTTGAGATTTCCGGTCCAAAATCAGCATCCCCGGTCTCAAATTCCCGGGCAAGGGTTGCAGGGGCTATCACTTTTAATAATTTGGATCCTGTTTGATTCCAGATAAACATACGCATCCTGCCATTGGAGCCGTCAGCAGGTGGCAGAAAATCAGCATTGTTCCGGTGTCGCGAACTGTTGGCTCCATATTGGGCGAGGGCGATTACCCAGTCATTGCCCCTGCCTTTGCCTGTGAGGTTTTTGGCCTGGAAATTTCCGGCTTCTTCCGTAAAGCCATAATGCCAGGCAAAATCATGCATCACGTTATTCATATAAAACAGGTTGACGACGGCTGCGTTTTTGTTTGAGGCAATGGTACCGGTTGGATTAAAGGGAAAGTCAAACAAAAGGCCGGGCCCCCCGTTGGGCTCATCGTTGGCCGTGATCCCATTGGAATCGGGATCGGCATAGGCATGAACATTATTTCCCCGGGTGATCTGAAATTTCTGGACCCCGTCATCGTGCCATCCCAGCGGCGAGGCGGACAGGTCCACCGGATCAGAGATCAGGGCCGGATTGCCGGCATTGGGTGCGCTGATGGGCAGTGGCCATACCCGGTACTGGGTGGCCAGGGGACTGAATGGCTGGTAAGGAAGTGTGGGTTGGTTTTGAAGTGCAGCCGGATGATCCTCGTGCGAAAAACAGGATAGCGTGAGATTGGTTCTTAATTCAATCTTGCCGGAGCCCGCATGGATATAATTGTTCCAATAATCACCGGAACCTTCATGTACTCCGGCCTTCCAATATAAACCCAGGTTGCCTTCCGCATTGATTTTATAGACCAGGGCCACGGGGATGTCTTCCTGGATACTGGCTGTTTTATTAAAAACATATTTATTCCCGGATTCTTCACGGACAAGGCGGGGCAGGGCGCGTAGATAAGAATCACCCACCGATCGCGCCATGGCCGTGGCTGCCGCTGAGGCCGGGGAAATCGAGGGCCGGGTGCTTTTGATTTTGGATTGAATGCCGCTGATCAGTCGGTCCGTATTGGCAAAGACAAGTTTTCCTTCTTTGAAGGTGAAATTGAGCAGGGCGTTTTCTATGGGGATTCCATGGTATTGCTGCTGAACATATACATATTTTAGGCCGGTCACGGCATCTTCGTGGGAATCACTGATCACCAGGTCTTCCAGGTCACCGGCCTCAGCCTGCTGAGCAGGGGCATTTGAAGCCAGGTAAGCCCGGATGTCCTGGAGCGGATCCTGGCCCGATACATGATGGTAACAAAAAGTAAAGAGCACTGCAAGACCTAAGCTTTTGGAAAAATCACCCATGAAAAAGTTGTAGTTTTATGTGCAAATTTAAGCCCTCCCGGATGGAACTACCTCAATGGTGCAAAAGTTGTTTTTTCGTATCTTTAATTTAAGCTAATATTTTGTTAAATAATTCAGGTCAGGTGATCTATGGCAAGCATCCGGTGCTGGAAGCTTTAAAAGAAGAGGTGCCGATTGAAAAAATCATGCTGCTGCAGGGCACTCATGGCGAACTGGAAAAATCCCTGCGTGAAACCTGCCGCGAACGGTCCATTCCGTTGCAACAAGTGCCCCGCGAAGTGTTATTCAAACTGGCAAAAGGCAATAACCACCAGGGTATCGCGGCCATCATTTCACCGGTGGAATACCAGGACCTGAGCGGCCTGCTCCCCTTTATTCTGTCACAGCCTACCGTACCCCTGTTTATCCTCCTGGACCGCATCACCGATGTGCGCAACCTCGGAGCTATTGCCCGCAGCGCCGAGCTCCTGGGTGTGGACGCCATCGTCATTTCTTCCAAAAACCGCGCGAGAATAGATGAAGAAGCGATCAAAGCATCGGCCGGTGCACTCCTGAAACTGGCCGTCTGCCGGGAAAACAGCCTCAGCGCGGCCATCGACGTCTTGCATAAGGAAGGAATCCGGATTGCGGCGGCGGATTCAAACACAGGCATGCCCATACAGGAAGTGGATTTCACCCAGCCCTGCGCGCTCCTGCTGGGTTCCGAAGACGAAGGCGTGCATCCTTCCCTTTTGGAAAAATCGGATTACCGTTTCAGGATCCCCCAACTGGGGACCCTCGATTCGTTCAATGTATCGGTCGCCGCGGGCATTGCACTTTATGAAATATATAACCAACGCTATAAAACCAATTGACGGTTAATTTGCATTTTATAACAGGTGCAGGGAATGGAGGACGTGTTTTTCCAGTGATTCTGTGCCGGAAAAACAAACCATGAAAATGTTACTCAGATCAGCCCTCTACCTCACTATGGTCCTTGGCCTGGTCAATTTTACAGCCTGTTCCGGGGCCAAATCAACAGTCACGGCCCAGAGCGGCAAAGCGGCTTCTTATGTTCCCCTGGAAAAATCCCTGCTTTGGGAGATCTCCGGAAATGGCCTCAAAAAGCCTTCCTACCTCTTCGGCACCATCCATCTCATTGACAAAGCTGAATTTTTCTTCCCCGCCACCCTGGAAGAAAAATTAAAGGCCTGCGAACGCGCCACCTTTGAAATCGATATGGACGAAATGTCCAGCATGGAATCGATGTTTAAGATCATCGGCAAGGCTTTTATGAATGACGGCATGACACTGAGGGACCTGGTGACCGAAGCCGAATACAAAATAGTTGAAGACCATTTTAATAACAAAGGGCTTCCGCTCCAGTTCCTGGATCGCATGAAACCCATGCTGCTTGCCACTTTCGCTTCCCTCGATCTCGGACAAGGCGGCATGTCGGACAGCAAATCTTATGAAATGGAAATTTTCTCCCGGGTCAATGAACAGAACAAACCTTCCGACGGCCTGGAGACCGTGGATGACCAACTCTCCATTTTTGATTCCATTCCTTATAAAACCCAGGCCAGGATGCTCATGGAAAGCATCAAATCCTCGGATACCGGCAACGAAGAATATAAAAAACTGATTGACCTTTATAAAAAACAGGATATCGAAACCCTGGTAAAAATATCCGTGGGTGAAGGGGACGGAGGTGTGGGCGAACATGCCGATTTGTTTTTGTATCAGCGCAACCGCAACTGGATCCCCCGTATGTCCAGGATGATGACGGAAAAGCCTACTTTTTTTGCAGTGGGCGCAGGTCACCTTGGTGGCCCGCAGGGCGTCATCTATTTGCTGAAAATGGCAGGATTCAAGGTGACCGCCGTGAAGATGGGTTTGGGTGCCTGATCGCAGGCTGAACAGGCTCCGGGACGAATAATTCGCTAAAAATAATATATGCCATCATATCATCAGGATACTCAGGCCATCCATGCAGGATACCATGCCGATGATTTTTACGGCGCGGTCGCCATGCCCATCATCCTGACCACCACTTTTGAAAGGGGGCCGGATGGCCGCTTTGTGGAAGGCAGGGATATATACGCGCGCAGCTCCAATCCCAACCGGAGAATGCTCGAGGACAAACTCGCCGCCCTCGAAGGAGGACAAGGTGCCGCTGCTTTTTCCTCAGGCCAGGCGGCTACCATGAGTGTATTCCATTCGCTGGGAACGGGCTCCCAGGTCATCATCCCGGACGATATTTATTACGGTACCCGGGTCATGCTTGAAAAACTTTACGCCTCCTGGGGCGCATCGTTCACCGCGGTGGATATGACGGATATCGACAACATCGCCGCAGCCATCCAACCCAATACCCGCCTGATCTGGATTGAAAGTCCCTCCAATCCCGCCCTCAAAGTGACCGATATACAGGCTGTGGTTTCCCTGGCCCGAGAAAAAAATATCCTTTGTGCTTGTGACAACACCTGGGCTAGTTCATATTTCAGCCAGCCCCTGTCACTGGGGGTGGATCTGGTGATGCATTCCAGTACAAAATATTTCGGTGGCCACAGCGATCTCACGGGTGGTTGCGTCATCTGGGGACCAAATGCCGACCTGGGCCAGAAGATCAGGGATTTTCAAACCCTTGGTGGCGCGGTCCCTTCGGCCTTTGACAGCTGGCTCTTGTTCCGGAGCATTTCCACCTATCCGCTGCGTATGAAAAAACACGGAGAAAATGCCCAACAACTGGCTGAATTCCTGGAATCTCATCCCGCCATCGAAAAGGTCCATTATCCCGGCTTACTTTCCAATACCTATCATGAACTGGCTTCGAAACAAATGCATCGAGGGTATGGAGGCATGCTTTCCATCCTGATAAAAGGCGGTGCTGAAGAGGCCCTGCGCCTGGCATCCAGGCTCAAATTGATTTGTCATGCCACTTCACTCGGTGGCGTGGAAAGCCTGGTCGATCACCGGCAGACTGCTGAAGGGCTACATAGCCTCAGTCCGCCAAATTTGCTCCGAGTTTCAGTCGGTCTGGAGCATATCAGTGACCTGATCGCAGACTTTGAACAGGCGTTGGCAAGTTAGCAAGTTGTATCACTCCTCACCCCTCACCCCTCATTCCTCACCCCTGACCTAAACCATCTCCGCCTCTACCGTAATCTCCGCTTTCAAAGATTTGGATATCGGGCAATTTTCTTTAGCAAACTGCACCAGGCTGAGGAATTTTTCATGGTCGATACCGGACACTTTCACCCGGGTGATCAGATGGGCTTCCTTGATCCAACCTTCATCCAGGACAACGGTGGCGGTAGTATCAATGGATTCCGGTACGAGATTTTCTGCCTGGAATCCAAATGCCAGTTTCATGGAAAAACAACCCGCGTGGGCTGCTGCCACCAGTTCTTCCGGGTTGGTTCCGATCCCGTCTTCAAACCGGGTCTTATAGGAAAACGAAGTATCTTTCAAGACTCCGCTCGGAGTACTTACTGTGCCTTTACCTTCTTTTCCGTTGCCTTCCCATCGTGCGCTTGATGTCCTTTTGATAGCCATATTTTAGAGTTTTATGTTTTTATGAATTCGAGGCAAAGGTAAGGAAAGTGGTGGATGATGTCCCGCGGTTGCGGGAGGAGGGTGGTGAGCGGTGTCCCTGACCACATGGTAACTGATAAACTGATAAACTGATAAACTGATAAACTGATAAACTGATAAACTGAT